>JBGOTY010000230.1:0-6164 GCA_041476745.1 Verrucomicrobiia bacterium
CGCGTGTTTCGCAAACACCTGCCCGACCAACCGCGACAGGAAATCGACGACTTGCTGGCGGAAATCAGTGAAGAACTCGGTCCTGTCCGCGATCTCGATGAGTGGGTGGACTTCCTGCAGTCCACGCGAGTTCGCACGATCCTGGCGCGGAGCCGGCTGTTTCCCGCTTACGTCCGGCACCATCAGCAGCGCCGCCAACTTGCCTATGTGACCGTGCGCCGTTGCTTCCGCGGGCGACATTTCGCGAGCCAGCGCCTCAAGATCAACCGCCTGCTCCGCGAAGAATTGCCGCGATTGACGAAGACCGAGCCGCCCGGTTCGTTGCCGAAGTTCGCGGGCAGGCAATTGGACAAGGCGCTGCGCCGGGCCCGGAAGCGCGACCGACTCCATCGTTCGACCTCGCCGAAAAAAGTACACCAACTGCGCATCGCGCTGCGCAAGGCGCGTTACCTCGCGGAATTTTTCGCGCCCGTGCTCGGGGCCAACACCGCCAAACTTGCCCGGCGACTCCATCAGGTCGAGCGCGTGCTTGGGCGCATCCACGATCTGGATATGGGAATGGAGCATCTGGCTCGGGAGGGGCCGCTGCCTCCACGCGCCCTCGCGGCCCATCTCGAACAGCAGCGTGAACAAAACCTGCGGGAACTGGACAAGGTCTGGCGCATCCTGGTTGATCCCGCACTCCGAGACCACGTCCAACAAGAGTTGGCCACCGGGGGGACGGAGAGAGGGGTGAAGGGCCGAAGGCAGACGGGTGATGATGACGTTCGCTGACTGATGTGTAAATTGTAAGGCGCTGACCCTCTAAACACTGACCCTCTAAACAGTAGAGTCAAGAGGCTGTTGAAAAAGTCACATTCCGACCGCGCGGCCTGTAGGCCGCTTCTGCGAAGCGGCGAAATTCCTAAAGAAATCGCCGACTCACAGAGTCGGCCTACAACCGGAGGCAAAGATTCATTGGTTTTTCAACAGCCTCTCAAGCGTTGACTCCTTACATCAGCTTGCCTTTTTCTCTGGCTTCTTTGAGGTGCATATTGTCATTCTACTGCTTCATGGGTAAAAGGCGAAAGCTCTCTAAACCCTCATCTGCGCAGGCCGATAAACGCCCAAATCAGCAGCCCGATGCTCATGCGAATAGTGAGACCAGCAAGGGTGCAACTCAGGACCGCGGTGTTGAAATAGCTCCGACTAACGAAAATAAACTTGGAGTGCTCATCCGAGATGCAGTCGGATTTGGAGCCTTCGGGATACTGTCGGGGCTTTTTGGGGCTACCGAACATAAAATAGCTGCCTTGTGGTGTGCATTTGTCAGTCTTTTATCCGCACTTCACATTCCGTTCCATTATTTCACGAGAACTGGCAACCTAGACCTGAGCAGAAAGCGGACAGCTTGGGCGGTGTTTGGTTTCATTCTGATTGCGGTATTTATTTGGTTCTCAGTATGGTCGTATCGCATCCTTCATCCTGAAAAACCGCCCCCACCCAAGGCGTTTTCCGTTCGATTCACAGGCGGCCTATCTATTCCTCCAAACAATGGACGACATGGCGGTACTCTTTGGTATATGTACAACTTTAACGAGAACGGCACAGCGATTTCGCCTATCGACATGATGCTTTATGTGTACTTCACAAACGAAAAAGATGTCGCTTACATGATTGACTCCTGTTGGGTCGAATGCCAAACGCAAGACGGTTCTTGGAAGAAAATGTACTCGGCTGACCTGCGCCTCGGGAGTTTTCTTGTCGGCCCTGACCTTCAACACGTTAAAAAAGTCGAATTCGGAGAAGATGGCTTTAGTGCCGCTGCCGAAAGAAGAAATATTGGCCCCCACGAAACGATTCAAGGCTGGCTGCTTCTGGTATTGCCCAAGGAGGGGTACACTGGTGATTTTCGATTTCATGTCAGGACTACCACTGATGATGAATTCGTGGAGCCTGTCGCCAAGTTCAAAGCGGACTCTCCCCCGCGCTCGGAGATTCAAAAAAGAACTTGGAAGAGCCTCTCGGACTGGCAGGATGTAAGCAGCATACCAGTAAGGGTGCTTGAACCAAAATAACACTGGAAACGACACTCTCATTGTCCACCGTATGCTAAGGGGATAATTCCGCCGCATACGGAACCAGGGCGCAACCGTTGGCTACCTTCTGAAACCCAAATGTTTATGGGCCAGTTCGCTGCGCTCAGGCTGCAGAGTGCCGGATATTTTGGGGGAATTACCGACCTGCGGTTGCCGCAGACGACGGCGGCGTTTGCCACGGGAGTACGGCGAGTGGCGTGTCGTCAGACTCCGCTCCGTCCGACTCGGCTCACAGAAGCGCAGCTACAACCGGAATGATCTGCCCGCCTATCGTTAATTGATAATTTTGCTGGACACGGGTGATGGCGTGGGGTAGGGTTGGCCCCGTGATGGCTATCGCCAAACGGGGGCTTGCGCGGGGGAGGAACAAATGAACCCCGAAAAGAATTCGGGGCAGGCTGTTCAACATGAAACGCTCAACGCCCAACGCACAACTTCGCAGGCTAAAGCCTGCGGCTACAGAAGGCGGGACGGTGACGGGCAATCGGGAGATTGCCGCAGACGACAACGGCGTCTCGTCCAACTCGGCTTACGGTCGAATGACGTGCGCGGTCGGGAGACCGGCGCACAACGATGTGGGCGGGCGCGGACGGCTGGGACAGCCGTCACTACCAACGACTGGCAATGGCGAAACGGCCAAGGGAGCCTCCTCGAAATATGCATTCTGCGAAACGAATCCCCCAGTTAAGGAGCGCGTTATGAATGGGTTAGGAGATCGGGGGTGTGAATTTGGCAAAGGCAGACTGGGAAAACAACTTAGGGCGAGATGGAACCAACGCTCAACGCCAAACGCTCAACCCCGAAAAGGATTCGGGGCAGGCTGTTCAACGCTCAAGGGAAGGGTGAACGAAGCAACGTCAAGAAAGCCAAGAGGGGTTTGCAATCATGGTCCGTCGAGGTCAAGCACCTCCTTGCGCGACCAACACGCGGAGAGTAATCTTGAGCCGTGAATCCGCTGCAAAAGATCAACGATTACCTCTGGGAACTGCCGGCGTCTTACAAGGCGGGGATGCGGGTGCCGGGGCGGATTTATGCCACGGAAAAGATGCTGGACCACATCGTTGGCGACAATTGCCTGGAACAGGTGGCGAACGTGGCGTTTTTACCGGGCATCCAGAAATATTCGCTCGCGATGCCGGACATCCATTGGGGCTACGGTTTCCCCATCGGCGGCTGCTGCGCGACCGACCCGAACGAAGGCGGCGTGATCTCTCCGGGCGGGGTCGGCTACGACATCAATTGCGGCGTCCGCCTGATGCGCACCCACCTCAAACGCGAGGACGTCGCGCCGAAGATCCACGAACTGGTCGCGCAACTTTTCCGCGACATCCCGTGCGGCCTGGGACGCGGCAGCGACTTGAAAATGTCGTACACTGACGAGCGCCAATGCGTCCACCAAGGCGCTCGCTGGGCGATTGAGCATGGTTTCGGCAGCGCGGAAGACCTCGATTTCATCGAGGAACAAGGCCGGCTGGCCGATGCCGAACCGTCGAACCTCACCGACCGCGCGCTGGAACGCGGCAAGGGGCAACTCGGTTCGCTGGGCAGCGGCAACCATTTCCTCGAAGTGCAGGTTGTTGATGAAATCTTTTACGAAGACGCCGCGGACGTGATGGGATTGTTCCTAGGCCAGGTCACGGTGATGATCCACTGCGGTTCGCGCGGGTTCGGCTACCAGGTGTGCGACGATTACTTGAAGGTGCTGCGCAATGTGCCGCAGAAATACGGCATCCAACTGCCCGACCGTCAACTGGTGAGCGCGCCGGTGCATTCGCCCGAGGGCGAGGAGTATTTGTCGTCGATGCGTTGCGCGGCGAATTACGCGTTTGCGAACCGGCAGGTGCTGATGTCCAAGACCGAGCGGGCGTTCCTCCACGCGCTGGACATCTCGCCGCGCGAACTGGGCATGGAACTGGTGTACGACGTCCCGCACAACATCGCCAAGCTGGAGCAACACAAGGTCGATGGCCGCGAGAAGACCCTTTGCGTTCACCGCAAAGGCGCGACGCGCGCGTTCCCGCCGGGTCACGCGATGATCCCCGAACGTTACCGATCCATCGGCCAGCCGGTGCTGGTGCCGGGCGACATGGGACGCTACTCCTTCGTTCTCGTGGGCACCGAAGGCGCCATGGAACAGACCTGGGGCACGGTTTGCCATGGCGCCGGACGGATGATGAGCCGCGCGCGCGCGAAGAAGGAAAAAACTTTCCAGGATTTGCAGCGGGAAATGAGCGAGCGCGGCGTGGTCATGATGGCGCAGGGACGCGGCACGGCGCTGGAAGAAGCGCCGTGGGCCTATAAAGACGTGGAAAACGTGGTGGATGTTTGCCATAATGCGGGCATCGCGCGCAAGGTGGCGCGGTTGCGGCCCATCGGGGTGGTCAAAGGCTAATGGAAAACACGGCCAAAATTCCCGTGAATATTTCGACGGCGGATACGTCGAATCCGGCGCATGAAGTCTCGCAACCTGAATTCAGCGACCGTGAACTGGTCGAGCGCTGCCAGCGGGGCGAACTGGAGGCCTACGAGGTGTTGGTTGGCCGCTACCGCAACAAGGTGTACGGACTCGCCTTCAGCATGCTCCGTAACGAACAGGATGCGACCGATCTTTGCCAGGAAGCTTTCGTCCGCGGCTGGCAGGCGATCCGTAAATTCCAGAAGAGCGCGTCATTTTACACGTGGATTTATCGGATCACGACCAATCTCGCCATTGATTTCGTGCGCCGCCGGGACCGGCGTCCAACCACCCCGTTCGACGAGGGAATCAGTCCCAACACGGATGCGAGCGTCCAGCAGGCGCCGTCCGCAAACCCGTCGCCGGTGGACGAAGCCCAACGGAGGGAATTGCGCGAGCAGATTGATGCCGCGCTGCGTGAGTTATCGCCCGAGCATCGCGCGGTGGTTCAACTCCGCGAGTTTGACGGCCTGGATTACGCGGCCATTGCGAAGGCCACCGGCTGCACGATCGGCACGGTCATGTCGCGACTGCACTATGCCAGGAAACATTTGCAAAAGCTGTTGAAGGAAGTGATATGAGCCACCACAACACAGAATCAGTTACTGGATTGCTGGACGGCGAACTGAAGGGGCTGCGCCGTTGGCTCACGAAACGGCACATCAACGCGTGCCCGCTGTGCGCGCTGGAGTATCGGCACCAGCAGCACGTGCGGCGCTTGTTGCAGGCCAACCCGCCGGCGGCAACGATGAGCGATTCCGCCGAGTTCTTCTGGTCGAAGGTGAAAACGGAGATCCAGCGGCGCGGCAAGGAGTCTGTCGAGGTTCCGCTGCCCCGGCTGGCGTTGGCTGACTGGTTGCGGCAACATCAATTTGCGATGGCCACGGCAACGGCTTTGGTCATCGCCGCCTGCGGCGTGGTTTGGTTCATGCAGACAGTTCGTCGCGCACCCGAAGAGATGGCTTCCGTGGCCACGCCGACGGGTTTTGCCCAGGTCGAGCAATTGAAGACTCCCATCCCCCATTCCGCTGCCACGTCGTTTGATTCCGAGGATGCCGGCGTGACCGTGATCTGGGTCACGGGACTGCCCTGGACGCGCGACATGAACGAAATGAAGACGCAATTTGCGAACCTGGACACATAACATGCGCTGGCTCGTGGCTCCCTTGCTCGCCGTCGTTTTGAGTGCCAGCGTCCAAGCCGCCTCGATTGAGGCGCGGCTGATTCGCGCGTCCAACGAGACCGACAAACCGGACGAGCAACTCACCAAGCTTGAACCCAAACTGAAGAAGGTCTTTGGTTACCGGCATTACCAGCAACTCGGCCTCCAACGGGGACCGTTCAAGGAGAATGCGCAGCTCCGGCTGGACCTGGGCGAAGGCATCGTCATCCTCGTCACACCCAGGGCCGCTGAGAAAAAGGGACGAATGATGGATTTTGAAATGTATTCCGGCCGGGCAGCGCTCGTGAAGTCGAGCGTCCGCGTCGGCCGTAGTGAACTGTTCGTCAAAGGCCCCGAGGTCGGCAACACGCTGCTCGTCGTCTCCCTCGCCGTGGTCGAATGAGTTGACAACCTGCGCGTCGCCTGCCTAGTCTTGGCCGCATGTTGATGGATAAAATCGCAGCCGATA
>JBGOTY010000231.1:0-6139 GCA_041476745.1 Verrucomicrobiia bacterium
GGCTCCGCCCACATCGAAGATCGCCTTCCACGCGCTCGGATTCGCTCCGGTCTTGTCGAACGTGAAGAACGGCAGCAACGCCGGATCGCCACTATAGGTCGGTGTCGCCGTGTTGAAGTCGATCGTCACGTTGCCGGTGACGACCACCGCGCTCTCGTTACAGATCGGACAGGTGGGACAAGTGATCTCGCAGATGGCGCTGGCCGTGGCTGAGACGTTGTTGCTCCGGGTAATGTCGAACCCGGTAGCCGTCACGGTATTGGTGAACGCGCCGCAGGTACTGGGAACGTCCTCGCTGACGTAGGAACCCCCCTCTCCGGGGCCCAGGTTGGCCGGCCCGAAGACAACCACCGGGTTGGTGTTCCCCGGTATGCCGCCGTCATCCAAGACGATGACGTTGACGAGCAGACCGGTGCCCGTATTGGTCACGTTGCCACTCGAGAACACGATCGAATTGCTAATGACCTCGCAGCTCTTGGTGACCCCAAGAATGCCGACGCCACCGCAGTGCGCGATAATATCCGCGATGGCAGCGCCCGTGCCGGAAGCATCCGCGGGCGTCTGGACATACTCACCACCAGTGGCCGAAGCATAGAACTGCATGATCGGGATTACCGTCGCGTCTACGGGCGGGTCATCGTCCACATAAATAGCCGAAACCTTGATGCCGGCGGCCGCGGCCGCCAAGGCATCATTGTTCGCATTAACGTCGTCCACGCCCGGCGTGAAGGTGTCGTCGCAACCGCCCGGTCGGGCATCGGTCACCAAGACAACAATCTTGACGCAGTTGGATCGGAACGGCCCCAAGGGCCCGAGCGGAGTCAATAGCGAGCAAGCTGTGGCACCCGTCACGGTATATTTCAGGGCCTCATCCGAGGACTCAGGCTCGCCGCACCCACCGTTTGCAAACAGCGCATTGATTGCCGCTGTAATGGTGGGGATACTGGTTGTGAACGGTTGATTCACCTCCACCCCGTCACCGCCGCAATTGCCGGGGGCCGAGAAGGTGACCAACCCGAATCTCACGTCGCCGCCCGAGGCAATGACAGCCTGATTGACAATGTTGGCCAAACCGGCCTGAGCATTGGCGATGGCACCGCCCATGCTGCCGGTGGTGTCCTGGTCGAAGACAATATCCATGCAACCACAGGATGATATTGTCTGGGCCTGCGTGTTCTGGCTGGCAACGCCTGCCAGCATGGCACACAGCAGCCCGTAACCCACCATCACGGCTGCGCGCGGCACAAGCGTATGTCTTCCTAGTGGTTCTGTCGTTGAAAACGATCTGAACTTTTTCATCGCTTCTCCTCCTGAGAGTTTGCTCCCCATGCATCACGCATGGAGAATTGTTCACGATCCCGATCTATTCCAACACTATGCGAGTAACCTCTGTCGGTCCCATCAAAGCCCACCGATCAAGGTTGCCTTCGCAATCCAAATTTCCATTTCCTGCTACTCCTTCGACTCCTGCAGTCATCAAAGAACACAATGCCCGTTCAACGCTGGTCAGCACCGCCCCGTTGCACTAAAACGACGCGGGCAGCCAGCCCGTCGACACAGCTATCCTGCCACGCAAATTGAACGCTTCTCCCAGCCTCATGGGCCGAACTGTGCCTCTGTGTTTTTTGAAGACCTCACCACGACACGCTCGCAAAAATTAAAATCATCAACCAACAAGGGTTATGAGAGTGATACCAGACGACCTCCCAACTAACCTTGCCCTAAAGGCGTAAACAAGGGAACATTACGGACGTCGTGGTTCGTAGTAGGTTTGCTCGCCTCTTGTTACAGTAAGGGTCTCGAACTTAAACCTCACCTCGCCGAGACCTTAACCAACCGCCAACCGCTGTAAACACGAAGCTCGCAAACTCCGGCGCATTTGTAGACACGGAGTTCCTGGATTGCAAGAAAAATCTTACAAAATCTTTCGCCATCAACTTCCCTGAATCTGAGGCAAAATCAGCCGTTGCGGCCATGCCTCAACCGGATGGGGCGTCGGTTTACGCGTTCCAACCGAAGCTTTTTGCCGTCCTTTCTCACCTTCACTGATGTGTATAAACACTTATAACCATGGGGTCTTCCGACTATTTGGCGCTCGCTCGACGCCGCTGAAATTTGGCCGCAACATTGAAACGAACTTGCGGTCAAAGACACACATTCCCTGGCGTTCCAATTCATTAATCTGTGCCCCGTTCCAGCGACAACGTGAGCTTTGGCGCCGAGCGGTGATAGGATGCTGTGTTCTATGAAGTCACTAATGACAGGCAACAGTGGTCTTGATTCGGATTCTGGGGGTGTTCGCAGAAACTTTTGTGGTTTTTCGCGCCGCCGCGATCAGCGCCCTCCTCCTGGCTGGTTCGGTTACCGCATTTTGCCGTTTTCTGGTTCTTTCACTCAGCTCCGACCCACACCATTACCATCACCAGTGGCCCCGAGGGCATCGCCTTCCAAAAGACTGTCGAGAAATACCGTACGATCCTCGCTCGCATATTTAAGAGTGATTTCGGGCTTGCTTTTGACGGGGCAATCTGGCATTCCTTCTTTGGAAAGCTTGGTCGCCGGGGTCGTAAGGGGTGTCAGGTCTGCACGATCCAGATGCCTCTGCGATTTGAGCTTTTTCGGCAGGGGGTCATTGTGAGGATCCCTGAACAAGCCGGTGGGATGGTGAGGCGACTTATGACACAAACTGTTTTGTCTTTTTCCGGGCTCTTCCTACCCTTTAGCAAAGGCAGGGCTTCGCGTGGTTTGCCTGGCCATCGCGGCTTCGGGTTGGGTAATTTCAAGCGCCGGTCCTGGCTAACATTGCTTTTCGGCCCGGCCGTCGACGTTATCAACGCAGCGAGTCTTGCCCTGGTCCCGATCTCGGCCACGAGCCAGGCGCACGACCACGGCCTGAAACCGCAAAGGAAATGCTGATTTGCCACCGCAGCGAAGATCGTGTTGCAACAGAAGAATAAAGGGACTGTAAGAATTGTGAAGTTGTTGCGGGCGTACATGGCAGGAAACAGGAAACGCCTGCTCGCAATGCTGGTTCTCAGCATGGGAGCAGGGGTGTCTCCGGCTCATGCCGCGAACCTCATCTGGACGAATACGGCAGCCTCAGGGAGTTTTCAGGACGCCAAGGTCTGGCAGCCAAACGGACCGCCCGGCGGGACCGACACGGCCAACTTCACGAACAGCCTGACATACACGGTCAACTTTAGCGCGTCCGCACTGAATGACAGCGCCTTCGTGGGAGCCTTCAAGGGTGGCTCGGCGGGCAGTCTGACACTCAACATCGGTTCCGGGCTCACGTGGACATTGACCAATGTCTTCCGAATTGCCACCAACTCGGCGAACGCTAACGCGAATGGGATGACCGTCACTCTGTCCAGTGGCACGCTCGCCGTTACCAACTCCGCCGGTGCAGGCCTGGTGAATATTGGAGAAGTCGGGACCGGCACCTTTATCCTCAACGGCGGCACGTTGATCGCGGACAATCTCCTGGCCACAAATCTTGTCGGCGCCGCGCTCAAATCGACCTTAAGCCTGATCAGTGGCACGTTGACGACACTCCACGGTTCCTCAATTAGTAATAAGACCGACTTCGTCATCGGTGGAACGTCCGGGCAGCAAGTAACGTGGAACATACAAGGCGGGACGAACCGGGTCTCCCTCACAGCGGGCAATAATGTTATCCTTGGCAATACGGCGACTTCCAGCGGCGATTCCGTGCTCGTAAGTGGCGCGAACACGGCCTGGATTGACAACCGCTCACTGATAGTCGGAAACAACGGTTTCAGTAACAACGTCACCGTTTCCGCCGGGGCATTCCTGGATAGTTCCGGGGCGATTCTCGGCAGCGGCGGCAGCGGCGGCCAGGGCAACAGCAACACGGTGATCGTCACCGGGGCGAATTCGGTTTGGACGAACCGTGGTACGCTGGTTCTTGGATCGGTCAACGGTTCCTTTAACACCGTGACCATTAGCGCGGGGGGCAACGTCTTCAACAATGATGTTACGATCGGCAGTGGAGGAGCCGGTGGGAGGGCCAACAGCAATCTTGTATTCGTTACGGGCACGGGGTCGCGTTGGATTACTCTTGGAGATGTTAGCCTCGGGGCGGCCATGGGCGGCTCCTTCAACATGCTGGTGGTGACCAACAGCGGATTTGCCTCGGCGAGTGGCAATCTCGTTATCGGCGCGAATGCAGATCCTGGACAGCAGGCCCTAGTGACCAGCAATGGGCTGGTGGATGTCGCCGGCTCCGTGCTCATTGGCAATGGCAGCGGCGACGGAAACGGCCTGCAACTCCTCGATCAAGGAACGCTACGCTCCACGAACGTGGTTGTTGGCCCGAATGGAGCCACCTCCGGCAACACGATTACCAATTCCGGCGGGAGTTTGCTCGTCACCAATTCCACCGTCACAGCCACCCTCAATATCCAGCACGGCGCCGTGGCGTTGAATTCGGGCACCGTATCGGTGGACAAGCTCATTTTGACCACAGGCTCCAGTGGCACGCTGGTCTTTAACGGCGGTAACCTCAACGTATCCAGCGCATTCGTCACCAACACGTTCGCGTTTGTCGTCGGCGATGGCGCGGGCAACACCGCGACACTTAACCTCCTGGGAGGCGTGTACAATTTCAACAACGGACTTACCAACCGCACGGACGGATTTATCACGGGCGGCGGCGGCGTCAATAGCCCGTTCCAGGTCGTCAATCTGGGCAGCATTGTCGCGACCAGCACAACCGCCGAGTTACGATTCACCAACACGACTACAGTCGGCAACCCGGGCACTCTCGGCGCAAGCACCGGCGCGACACTCACCTTCGGCACGGCGGGCGTGGGCAGCGCCATCATCACGAACCTCGGCACCATCTCCCTGACCGGCGGCACACTGCGCAGCGGCAACATCACGAATCTGGCTGCTGGCTTCATTGGCGGCTCGGGCACACTGGTTGCCGCTGTGGGCAACTCGGGCGCGATTAGCGCCACGGGAGGTGACCTCATTCTTTCCGCAGGCCTGATCGGGAACACCAACTCCGGCACCTTGAGCGCGGCGGTTGGCGGCAACCTCATCATCGGCACGGCCAGCAATCTCGTCGTGAACAACAGCGCGACCATAAACCTGAGCGGCGGCAATCTATTCAGCGGCAACGTCACCAATCTGGCCGGGGCCACCCTGCGGGGCCGGGGCGCGTTGAAGTCCCTGTTGGTCAATGCCGGCACCGTGACGGCTACCAATGGTGAGTTGCGCTTGTTGGGTGCGGCCAGTGGCGCCGGAGCCTACCGGGCTGTGGCCGGGGCTTCGGCATCAACCCTTAGCTTCGTTGGGGGCGGGTCAATCAGCGCCCTGTTCAACACCGGCGCCACCATCCGCGTGGAAGGCGCGCTGACCAACGCCAACACCTTCATCAATGCCGGGTCGTTGGTGATGGCCGGGGGGACCTACCAGAGCAGCGCCACCGTGACCAACATCTCGGGAAGCTGGCTCACGGGCACGGGCACCGTGGCGGCCACGACGCTCAACAGCGGGACGATCTTTGCCCACAGTGCGACGCCCTTGACGTTCTCGGGCCCGAGCCTGAACAACCTGGTGGGAGGCGTGGTGACGGCCAGCACGGCGAGCCTGGTGGTGAAGGGCGCCTTCAACAACTCCGGCACGTTTGTCGCGATCAGCAGTGTGGGCACCTTCAGCGGCGGCGTGGTGAACTCCGGCGCGTGGATCACGGACCCCAGTACGAACGTCTTTCAAAATACCTACACGGTCACTTCGAGTGGTTTCATTCAGATGACCCCCGGCGACGTGTACATCTTTAGCAACAATGCGAGCGCGGCCAGTTTCGTCAACCTCAGTACTCAATCCAACACTTTCCACACGTTGCCCGGCAAGTTCCTGTTCGACGCGACGCTGGCGCTCACGCAGACGTTCGCCACCGCCGGCAACAATATCGGCAACCTTAATACGACCGGCGGCTTCACCACCGTCACGGTTCCGACGCTTAATCCGAATCTCCTGGCGCAATACAGCAACAACTTTGCGTTGGGATCGCTGGAACTGGCCAGCACTACGACGGTCGTCGATGCCTTCCTGCAGGGTGGGCGCACTCACGGCGGGTTGGAGGCCGCCCTGTTCTTGTCCGATCTTACCC
>JBGOTY010000232.1:0-6139 GCA_041476745.1 Verrucomicrobiia bacterium
CAGCCGCACCTATCACGCCACGGATGCCTGCGGCAACACGGCCAGTGTTACCCAGACGATTACGGTCGATGACGAGACCGCGCCGGTGCTCAGCGGGGTGCCGGCCGATGCGACGGTTTCCTGCGACGCGGTGCCGGCGGCGGCGGTGGTGGCGGCGACCGATAATTGCGATGGCACGGCGGTCGTCAGCTTCCGCGAGGCCCGCACCGACGGCGCCTGCCCGAACAGTTACATCCTGACCCGGACCTGGACGGCCACGGATGCCTGTGACAATTCGGCCAGCCAGTCCCAAACGCTGACGGTGCGCGACACCACCGCGCCGAGCCTCAGCGGCCAGGGGGCGGATGCGACGATTGAGAGCCCGGCCACGCCGGTGTTCAGCGCGCCGACGGCCACGGACAATTGCGACACGGCGCCGTTGATTAGCTTTACGGATCTGACCAACCAACTGTGCGGCACCACCTACAGTGTCAAACGCACTTGGACAGCCACGGACGCCTGTGGCAACGTCTCGGCGCCGGTCAGCCAGACCATCACGGTCGGCGTCACGACCGCGCCGGTGATCAGTTGCCCGGCCGCTGTCACCACCAATGCCGACGCCGGCGCGTGCTCCGCCAGTGGCGTGGTGCTGAGCAGCCCGACGACTTCCGATAACTGCGGCGGCGCCGTGACCGTGGTCAACGACGCGCCGGGCACGTTCCCGACGGGCACCAACCGGGTGGTGTGGACGGCAACGGATGGCTGCGGCAACAGCGCCACCTGCACGCAGCAGGTGATCGTGGTGGACACCGAAGCGCCGACGATCAGTTGCCCGACGAACCTGACCGTCAGTTGCGCCTCCGAAGTGCCGGCACCGGACATCAGCTCGGTCGTGGCCACCGACAATTGCAGCGCGGTGACGGTGAGTTGGCTCAGTGACACGATCACCAACCAGGCCTGCCCGGACCGTTACACGGTGCTTCGCACCTACCAGGCGACGGATGCGGCGGGTAACTCCAACATCTGCAGCCAGACGATCACCGTCGATGACGAAACCGCACCGGTCATTACTGGCAGTCCGGCGGACACGACAGTCAGTTGCGCTACGGCAGTCCCTGCGGCGGATGACACCGCCGTGAGCGCCACCGACAATTGCGGCGGCCCGATCACGGTCACGCACGATGCCGATGTGATCAGCAACCAGAGCTGCGCCAACCGCTACAGTATCAGCCGCACCTATCACGCGGCCGATGCCTGCGGCAACGCGTCCAGTGTTACCCAGACGATAACCGTCAACGATACCACCGGACCCATGCTCAGCGGCGTGCCAGCCGATGCGGCTGCGGCCTGCGACGCGGTTCCTTCGGCGGCCACGGTGAGCGCCAGCGACGATTGCGACGGCAGCGTGAGCGTGAGCTTCAGCCAGACCAGCACGCAGACCGCGAGCGGCTGCGGCCAATTCCATTACACGATCACCCGCATCTGGACGGCCACCGATGCCTGCGGCAATTCGGCCAGTGCCACCCAGACGATCACCATCGCGGACAGCAACGCCCCGGTGATCCACTGCCCAACCGACCAGCAACTGGCCTGCGGCGCCTCGACCGCTCCCGAACAGACCGGCACGGCGACGGCCACGGATAATTGCGATCCGAACCCGACGATCAGCTACAGCGACACGCCGACCGCGGCCAATTGCACAGGGCAGGCGGGCATTGACCGCACCTGGACAGCTGCCGATGCGTGCGGCAACAGCGCCAGCTGCGTCCAACACATCCGCTTCGTCGATACGACGCCGCCCGTGATCAGCTGCCCGAGCGACGTGACGGTCTCCAACGATACGGACGAGTGTTACGCCAGTGGCGTGATCTTGGGGACGCCGACGGCCAGCGACAACTGCGCGGGTAGCGGCATGGTGGTCAACGATGCGCCGGCGCAATTCCCCATCGGCATCAACCAAGTAGTCTGGACGGCCACCGACGACTGCGGTAACAGCGCCACATGCACGCAACTGGTTATCGTGGTGGACAGCCGACCGGTGCCATGGTTCCGCATCGTGAGCATCAAGATCGAAGGCGGCGATATCCGCGTAACGTGGACGGCAGCCGGCGGCAGCACCAACGTACTGCAGGCTGCATCGAGCCTCAGTGGCGACTCGTCGAACAATTTCGCGGACATCAGTGCGCCAATTATGACAGTTGGATGCGGCGAAGTGACGACGAATTTCGTCGATGTCGGCGCTGTGTCAAGCACACCGATGCGCTACTACCGCGTTCGGTTGGTGCCTTGAGCCTGATCAACCGGCGGCGAAACCGTCGAACTGTGAGGGGAGGCAGTGTGCTCCACCTTGTATAAACAGGTAATTCGGCTCAGAATCGTGTGGACATGAAAAGGCACCCTTGGATTCGCGTAGAAGAATCGCTAGATAGAGCAGCCAGTTCCTTGGGTGTTGCGGGTATGATGTGTGTGCTGGCGTGCAGCGGTTGCGAAAAGCCGGCCACAACTACTCCTTCCGCGGATTCCGCAACTACGTCTCGACCGCAAATTGTTACCGAGAATTTCCCGCGCGTGCTTGAGCGATTGAGTAGCAAGCGGCAAAGGAACAGCCAGTCCCCCCGCGAGTTTTCGATCTGGGGTACGAATTCAGCACCGTCTGTCGCGCCCAGTTCAGCAAGGGCAACCCAAGGCGGAGCCTACGGCTCGACGCCTTCATCCACTGGATTACCCGGTGTCGCGCAGGACTTGTTGGCCCGTTTGGCGAAGATCGACTTGAGTCGTGGCAGGATTTCCCAGGAGCAGGCAAAAGAAGTGAATCAGTTGCTGCAGCAATTGAGGGAACAGGGATCAGCTGCCATACCCGCGATCCGGGAATTCCTGCAACGAGGGGAAGATGTGAGCTTTGATGCGCTGCCTGGCGGCGAGTCAGTAGACTTCAGCTCATTGCGACTTGGTCTGGTGGACGCCTTGCATCAGATCGGCGGACCGGAAGCGGTCACAGCATCTGCCGCCGCGCTCCAAGGGACAACCGACCCTCTGGAAATTGCCCTGTTGTCCCTGACTTTGGAACAACAAGCGCCTGGAGAATACCGTCAACTTGAGCTAACCGCGGCGCGTAACGCGCTGGCCCAAGCTCTCAGCGGCAACTGGAAAGGAGGCGATGTCAGCCCGTTGTTTGAGACCTTCCAGGCTCTTGGCGAGGCCAACGACGTTCCGCTTTTGAAGCAGGCGGTCACGAAATGGAACTATTATGCGACAGTGGCGTTAGCCGGTCTTCCAAACGGGGCGGGAATTGCCGCGTTGATCCAGCTCGCGCAAGATCCCGCCATCAGCTCACTAGGAACTGGCGACTTCGCTTTCCGTCCATTAGCGCAAGTTGCGCTGCAATACCCAGACGCGGCGCGTGCATTGGTCGATGACGCTCGTCAAAACCGCATCCCTGCTTCAGCTTGGCCGACAGTCGGCGCGTCGTTGGCGGGAACTTACATTCAATATGGGAATCAACTTTTTGGGAGCACAGCTCCCTCTTTGGACTGGTCTGCAACAGAAATCAACCAGCGTATTGCTTTGGTCAATCAGTTGCTCGCGGCCACTTCAAGCCCTGTCGCACGCCAGCCTCTGCAATCCGCTTTGACCTCGCTGTCAAGCAGGTTGCCAAAATAGCAGTCGATTTTTCCAACGCGTGTCGGGCCGCTATCGGCAATACCATCTCCTGGAAACTCACCGCTGCGTCGCTGGTCCGGCGCTCTTCGGTGATCCGCAAAAACCGAATTGAGAATTCTTGGGACGAAGGGGGCTACCCGACATAAAACCATCTCTCTGGAATTATGCATTTTTTCACTTGGATCCAGTCCCCTGAAGAGCGATCACAACTCGCGTGAAGCCAATCCTTATCTACAACACAAGCCTGATATGGGGGCTTGGGTCTTTCCACTGCCTGATGCAGCAACAGTCTGCAGTCTAGCGATTGGATCCGAAACTACGGCCCGAATCCGTCATTGACGGTCGAAACCATGTTGTTCGTCCTGCCACCGACGCTTTGCAGAACAGCTATCGCTACAATCGAGACCAAGAAGAGGATAACAGCGTACTCCGTAAGAGTCGCACCCGACTTGGTCCTCAGTTTTCTGAGCAAGTTCCGTTGTTTTCTGTTCATTTGATCCCTTACGAACAGTCTATCCCCAAGCCGCCGTAATCATACAGCCTTTCTCAAGAATTGCCAGTTAATTCGATTGGTTTTTCTGAAAGTAATTCTCAACGGCGCAACGAAAAATCGGCCCTAATGGCTTAGGGTCCAGCACTTTGCCGTCGTTCTCAATAGGTTGCGACGTGTGCGACACAACAACCTAAACAGTCAGAGGGAGTTACGCACAATCCAGTGTACCCGTTCGAAGGTAGCGATACCGGCCTTGCTTCCATGACGTGTTCAATGGGAAGTCACGCCGTGCTTGTCGAAGAGGCTCGTCGACGTTGAAAGCCTCAACCGATTCTCTGTTGCATTGGTCCGCGAAGTCCCGGGCGAGGTTCTTGTCTTGAAAGAACCGCCGCCTGCGGCTACCATCGGGAGCGATGGACTCAACCTTGTACACTCGCTTTCCGTGGCTCATCATGGTTTTGACTTTGGTCCCGCGCCTGACATGAGATTATGGCAGCAGAACGGCAGCAGTCATACGTATGTTTTCCTAAGTACTTTATGGAGAGGTGGCAGAGTGGTCGAATGCGGCGGTCTTGAAAACCGTTAGGCGCGCAAGCGTCTCGGGGGTTCGAATCCCTCCCTCTCCGCCATGTTCGAATCCGCAAAGCGCGACAAGTTTGCCGAGGGCCGAAAAGTATGCGACATCCGTTGCGGGCGGAGGCGCTGAAACGGCCTTGACAAGGCGGGCGGGCGTTTGGTACAGGAGCCTCGGTATCCAAAGGGGTGTATGCACAGTATCTGTGAGCTGTTTGTGACGGAATCAGGAGGAATGCAGTCGGATGCGTGAGTGACCGAGCCTGCCCCATGGGGTGAGCGCGGTTTTTTTATTTTCCCTCAGAACTTTTTCTTCCAATGGTGAGTTTTCGAGCAAGCAACATCCCCGATGGAGGTAACAAGACATGGCACGCGGCACTGTGAAGTGGTTCAATGAGAAGAAGGGCTTCGGCTTCATCCAGCAGGAAGGTGGAGCGGACGTGTTCGTTCACTTCTCGGCCATCCAGGGTGACGGATTTAAGACCCTGGCCGAGGGGCAAGCCGTGGAGTTTGAGATCATCGAAGACGCGAAGGGCGCGAAAGCCCAGAACGTCACCCGGGTCTAGGCTGTTGGAGTGCGCCGCGGGAATGCGGCCAACTCTTCGAGCCGGGGACTGCGCGGGCACCGATGCGTGCAAAACGCGGGGGCGTTGGCGTTTGCAGCCCGTTGTGCGCACGGGAATGGGCTTTCTGTAGCGCTGGAGAGCTGATAAAACCTGCCTCCTGCGGCAAATTGAAAATAGTTCTTGCAACTGTCCTGGTCGGTCTGTATTTTGGCCGTCCTTTGGCGGAAAATCAGGTCACGAGGTAGTGAAAAAATCTTCTGCGATGGGCTTGACAGGCGTTGGGGGTGCGAGTAGATAGATGCCTGCAAGGGGAAGTTTCGGACGGTTCTTTTAGGAGTGCGACAAACTCTAAACCCGAGATCGGGTTTGCTGTCGCCTGAAAGCGGGAGTGATCAGCGGTTAGACATGAGCGTTCAGCCCGACGGCTGAGAGTTCATTATCTGAAAGTTGATTACACGCGCTGCCAATGGCGACGCGTCGTGTTCTTTGAAAATTGAAAGTGCGATACGTGAGAGCCCACGTTTGTCTCGGCGCAAGTCGAGGCAGACATTTGAGTGAAGTAAGTAAGACCAGTCGGTTAGCCCTGACTGGTCGCTCAACGTGGAATCGGTCGGATCAGCAATGGTCTGGTTGATTTTTATACGGAGAGTTTGATTCTGGCTCAGAACGAACGCTGGCGGCGTGGATAAGACATGCAAGTCGAACGGGAGTTTACTGGTAGCAATATTAGCG
Source organism: Verrucomicrobiia bacterium (assembly GCA_041476745.1). Taxonomy (GTDB): domain Bacteria; phylum Verrucomicrobiota; class Verrucomicrobiia; order Palsa-1439; family Palsa-1439; genus Palsa-1439. Next base: position 6,004 of record JBGOTY010000232.1, read on the forward strand.
AACTCGAGTGGCGAAAGGGTGCGTAACACGTAGCTATCTGCCTCGAAGTGGGGGATATCTCCGAGAAATCGGAGTTAATACCGCATGTGACTGTGAGGTCAAAGCTGGGGATCGTAAGACCTGGCGCTTTGAGATG
>JBGOTY010000233.1:0-6044 GCA_041476745.1 Verrucomicrobiia bacterium
ATAGCTCGCGTTATCGACGAGGATCTCCTGGGCGGTGATGAAGATTTCCACCGCCGCCTTGAAGCGCTCGACATCGAACTGGCCGTCCGGACGCACGAACCGCATCAGGTTCAACGACGCAAGGTTGCAGGCACTGTTGTCGAGGAACATATACTCGCTGCACGGATTGCTCGAGTTGATCGGCGCGGTGTTCTTGCAGGTGTGCCAGCGCTGGATCGTGTCCTCGTACTGCACGCCGGGATCGCCGCAAATCCACGTCCCTTCCGCGATGCCGCGCATCAACTCGCGCGCCTTGTAGGCCGGACCGGGTTTGTTCGGATTGGTGACCCAATGGGTCGCCCAATCCTTGTCGTCGAGCGCCGCGCGCATGAATTCGTCGGTCACGCGCACGCTTAGGTTTTCATTCTGGAAGGAGACGGAACCGTAGGCGTCGCCGTTGAAATCCCCCGCGTATCCCTGTTCGATGAGCGCCCAGGCCTTGCGTTCTTCCTTCTGTTTGGCATCGATAAAGTCCTTGATGTCGGGATGCCAGACCTTCAACGTGTTCATTTTCGCGGCCCGGCGCGTTTTGCCGCCCGATTTGACCACACTGGCGATTGCATCGTAAACCTTGAGGAACGACAGGGGCCCGCTGGGGCAACCGCCACCGGAAAGTTTTTCGCGTGAACTGCGCAGCGACGAAAGGTCCGTGCCCGTGCCGCTGCCGTACTTGAAGAGCATCGCCTCGCTGCGGGCGAGTTCCATTATGTCTTCCATCGTGTCGCCGATGGATTGGATGAAGCAGGCGGAGCATTGCGGGTGTTCGTACTGTGTCGAGGCGCGTTTGATGGCCCGGGTGGCCGCATCGTAGTGGAAGCTCCCTGCCCCACTGTGTTTTCCCACGCCATATTGGGAGAAGAGGCCGCAGTTGAACCAGACCGGTGAGTTGAAGGAACCGTACTGGTTGACGCACAGCCAGGTCAGCTCGTCATGAAACACCTCGGCGTCCTTGTCGCTGGCGAAATAGCCATCACGTTTGCCCCAATCGGCAATCGTGCGCGTGACGCGGTGAATGAGCTGGCGGACGCTGTGCTCGCGCTCGCTGGTTCCGTTCTCGCCGTAGAAGTACTTGGAAACGACGACCTTTGTGGCAAGGATCGACCAACTCTTCGGGACTTCAACATTCTCCTGTTTGAAGATGACCCGTCCCGTGTCGTCCGTGATTTCCGCCGTACGCTGGTCCCATTCGATTTCATCGAACGGCTTCACGTCCGCGCGGCTGAACACACGCGCCACAACCGCGCCGTTCTTCCTCGGTGCCAACGGTGGAACGCCACGCTTGGCGCGCTTGTTCGTTTCGGCTGAACCCGGCACATCCATCTCCGAGTCCTTGCGGGTCAGTTTGCCCTTGCCCGCGGAAAGTTCCCCCACACTCTGCTTCAAATTGATCACGTTACCCCCTCCTTAAAAGCCTACCGGTTGACGATTGGCGGCAGTCAACGACTGGGTTGGAAACCACCGCTAATAGTGCAGGCGGCACTATATGACCCCATATATTGTGTTTCAAGACAAAAGTACGCCCAAGCCGATATTTTTTCAAATGCGAGCAATTTCCCTCAACACGCCATCGGTTTTGGGCAGGCTTGCAGTAGATTTCAGCAATCGAAACGAAAGCTATGCGACTGCCGTCCTACTTGGAATCTGCCTTCACCGTGGTATCACTCGCCTCGCAAACCCTCCTCCTCCTCGGTGAACCAAGTCGCGATTCTAGCGAGCGCTTTTCCCGGCGCAAGTTCTTTCACTTCGGAATGGAAAATATTTTGCTTGAGTCGTTGGCGGGATGAGGATTGGTTTCATTTCGGTGGTCATTTTGCCCTCTCGAATTGATAGGGCAACCGAATACCCTTGCGATGGCTTAACGGCACTTGCTAAAATGATGTGTGGCGAACTTCGGCAGAAGGATACGTACAGCGACGGACGAGCGAATGCCAATACCGGGACCACATTCGGCTGCGGAGAGGGGCAATACTTCCTGCGGGTATTTGTTCTGCATTCTTGCCGGCCTTCTCGTTCTTGGGCATCCGGCACCTCTCAAGGCCGACACCTTGACATTGAACTCCGGTGAGGTGCTGGAAGGACAGATTCTCTCCGAAACAGAGACCCAGATCGAAATCGAGGCGTCTTTTTACCACGGCACGATCTTCTCCACGAGACAGGTGAACAAGTCAGACATCCGGTCCATTGTTCGCGAGAGCGTGGTGCAAAGGCAGGAGAAAGCGGCGTACGCGTCCCTGACGAATTACACGCTCAATCCGAACCAGGAGTTGACGAAGGACCAATACGCGGCGGGAATTGCCGCTCTTGAAAAGTTTCAGGCAAAGTATACGAACTCCACTTTTGCGGCGGAGATCAGCAAGCGTCTTGAAGACTGGCGGGTGGAGGCGAGCAACGTGTCGAGCGGCAGGGTCAAGTTTGCCGGCACGTGGATGGCCCCCGAAGAAAAGAAAGTGCAAGCCGAGCACGCGCAGAAGCAGGCGGAAGCCCAAGCGGCGCAAAATGCCCTTCAATCCCTCAAGAGCCAGCTTGCCGATCTCCAAGGGCAACGTGCTCAACTGGCTGCAACCATCGCCACGACGCAGGCGAAGCTGACGGCCGCGCAAACGAAACTTCCCACCCTTCCAGACACCACCGGATCTGCTTCTGGGACTGCCGCGAGTTCGGGTGGTGGACGGCGTGATTTGGCTGGTCGTCTGACGGCGGGCGTTGCCCCCCCGCGGCAGGAGGAAGTAACGACCGGTCAGAGTCCGGTTCCCAATCCTGAAAAGTCCCAATTGAAAAGCGACATCACGTTATACCAACAGCAGATTAGCCAGGGGCAAGGAACGCTGGCGTCTCTCGATACGAAGATTAAGGACGTTCAAACTCAAATCCCGCAACGCGAGCAGGAGTCCAAGCTGGCTGTCGCCGGATTATCGGAAACACCAGCGCAAAGCAAACCGGCCGCGGCACAGAATTCCCCGGCGAAGGATACACACCCGAACAAAACACCTCCCCCACCGGTGCCTGAGCCAACACCTCCCTGGTACACCCGGGTGTGGAATTGGTTTCACCGGTAGGAACCTGCAAACTAAAGGAACTGGGTTCTGGCAGATAGATGCCCGCTTCCTTCTTACAGCGGGCCATTGTGACGGATAGGGCTGACGACTGCAGCTATCCCGTTTCGTTTGAATTCCCTCGACTTATACCTTGGTCTTTGTTGCACTCTCTCTTAAAAGCTTTCGCCCCGTAAGGGTGTCCTCAACTCCCGTCGGTGTGAGCACCAAGAAGAAACAGCGTTGCTATCCGTCATGGCTCTTAGGTACTGTCGCTGTTGGAAATAGGACTACTAGGACTACAATGATCATGAATCTCGGTGAATTCGTTATCTTGGTGCTGTTTTTGACGGTCTTACTTTTCGTTCCCATCGTGGTCATACAATTCATCGGCCGCCGCAAACCCGTTTTCAAACCGAGCCTTCAGGAATGCCCAAACTGCGGGGCAGAAAATCATAAAGCCAAAGAGCAGTGTTATTGCTGCGGTCACAGGTTTGGTTCGTCGCCGTCGGAGGGGCTGGACGCTGCGTTGATCCAGCGGGTGAAACAGGCGGACGACAGAAGAATGAGACGAAGATCCGCGGCTCAGCCTCCATCGGCAATCGTGGAAAAGCCATTGCCTACCGAACAAGCGCGGGAAGAATAGGCCGCCTTCAAGGCGGCATCTGAGGCAATCGAACTTCCGCGCGGGTTGGAGATCATTGCGGTGGTCGCGCGAAAAGCCGCTAGGGTGTCACTCCGAGGTTTTGGGTTTCCAGTTGGGAGAAGACCTGTTCCAAGAGAACGGCGGTTTGATTTTGTGCACTGGCGGTGAATGCTACCACCTTGCGGCTAGTTGCCCGGGCTCATCTGTCTCGTGTCAGAATAATACAATTGGCCGTCTCCATCTTCTTGTGCCAACCTTGCAGGCTCCACGTGGTCTGAACTTGCCTATAATCCAGCGCCATAAAATCTCTGAAGCCGGGGTATTCGGAGAAATACTCCGGCAAGTAAGTCCGATTCTTGTCCAGTAAGACTGCATCCACAGCTAATCCTGCCTTGTCGAGGATGGCTGGTCCGTTGCGAAGCGCATCTAATGCGATCTGTTTGCGAACCGTATGAGGCGCTGTAGCCGATGCGTCTCCCGCAGGCACAGCGATGACGTAACAGCCGAGCATTCCCCTGGCAAAGTAACTCGTCACCGGGTCAGAGAGCACACAACGCCCATGCCAATCCTTTCCAAGTTCAGGGGCAAGATAATCATAAGGAGTCCCTCCCTCGCTTTGGAAGAGGCGATAGGTCTCCACCCGCATGCGCCGATACCCGTAGACCAGCACAAGAAGTGTACACACGAGGATGGGTACGGCTGCTAAAAGGAATCTCCTCCTTGAGGCCCACATGCCCGTCACAGCCAGCGGGATCATGGCCGCAACAACGCCGTATGGAAAGAAGAGTGGCAGCCTTGGGGGAAAATAGATGCTTGTCAAACTGGCGATATGATGAAATGCCCACGGAGCAAATGTGGCCAACAGTGCCAGTCCAATGCACATATAGGCTCGCCACTCTGGCGATCGTCGCATGGTTGCGACCGTGGCGATGAGAAACGCATACAAGGCAACCCAATAAAGCAGAGGTCCGTAGCGAGCCTTGTTGGCCCACGTTTCTATAGCCGGAATGAGATTGTGCTCGTTGTGCGCGCCGAGTAACGGGCGCAGCCGTGCTTGAAACAGTATCCAAGGTGCCGCAACAACAAAAGCAGACAGGAACAAGAGCAGAATCTTCAGAGCGTTACCTTGATTTGTCCCATCTCGGAGCCGGGAGAAACACGTGATCGCCATACTGATCGCGATAGCGAGCACCGCAAAAGTCCCAGCGAAAGGATGTATTGCAAACGACAAACCAAGGCAAGCCCCACGCCATGTCGCCCCACAGAGCCCAGTCTCTCTCCAAGTTCGAATGGCCAGTTTCCCCGACGCATTGTTCGGCCCCCAGATGGAAACATACAGTAGATAGACGAGGATCAAGGCAAGGTGGTAAGGGAAAATTATCTTTGAAAACGTGCAGCATGCCAAAACACTTAACCCGCCTGCAACGCTTCCGCCTCCTACAGACCAGCCAATCCAAAATGCGACAAGCAAGAAGATCAGCTCGCAAAGTAGAAATGTGACAGCGCATACGGAGCGAGCTTGGCAACCCAGTACTCGCGTAACGCTCCCACTCATCAGGTCGATCAGGCCGAAGTTTGTGAATGGTGGGGCGTGATCGTAGAACGGGTCTCTGCCAAATTCCTGCGTCCGGCTAAACTCGTCAGCTGCTGATATGTGCCACCAGAGATCGCGGTAGGGCATTACCGAAAACTTGAACAATTGAATTGCTGGCGCTCCAATGTCCAGCGTAACGAACACCAAGACACCAATCAGGAATAGCGTCCGTAGAAGGCGGACAAATCCATGCTCCTCACAAGGCATTCGCGGATAGCGACTGCGAAAGAGTTTCGCGAGTACAGAGGGGATGCGTTTCATTGTCCGTTGATGATCAACTGCGACGAGGTGGAGTTCGTGCCGATGGCGGAACTGACGGCGTTGACCTGGTTCCGCGGCACGGTGGCGCTTACGACCAGCACCCCGTTGGACATCGTGGTGCTCGCGAGCACGTTGGTACCGATGGTCTGGATGACGGTGTTGGTCTGGATAGTTCCGTTGTGCGGGCAGTTGACACAGCCCGTGACGATCAATGCGGTGAGGATGAGTGCGTGCATCTTCATTGTTCCTTTCTGGGTTGCTAGTTTAGTACGTGAGGACAGTAGTAGAAAGATCGTTTGTTCGATATGCGCCAAGGACGCCGTTGGTGTCCACTCCGATGCACCAGAGGCCGTTTGTCTGGTCGCGAACCACCATGAAGGTTTGATTGCTCTGCGCGGTATTGAGGCCGCCCGCCAGAAACCCAGAGAAGCGATTGGTCGGATACTCCTTGTCCTTTGTGCCGCTTACCGAG
>JBGOTY010000234.1:0-6029 GCA_041476745.1 Verrucomicrobiia bacterium
AACCGCACGCAGCGCGAACGCGTCGAGGCGCTCGATGGATTCAAGTCCGGCAAGTACGAGGTGATGGTGGCGACCGATATCGCCGCGCGCGGGCTCGACGTCGAGGGCGTCACGCACGTGATCAACTACGACGTACCGCAGCATCCTGAAGATTACGTCCATCGCATCGGCCGCACCGGCCGCGCCCAGAAAGTGGGCGATGCGTTCACACTCGTTACCATCGAGGAACTCGAATATCTCCGCGCCATCGAACGTTTCATTAGCCAGAAAATTCCGCAGCTTAAGTTGGAGAACTTCGATTACGTCCTGACTCCACTTTTCGAAGGAAAGCAAATCTCAGGGGATCGCCGCAGCGTCCGCGCCGTCCGCACGATGAAGGGCTATTCCTTCAGCCCGAGCCGTAAGCGACGATAACTTAAGAATCCAAGCCTGAAGCTTCGGCTGTGATGTTCTCCTTCGACCTACCACAACTCATTTGGCCCCGCCGGCACTTTGACGGCAAGAGTATGTTCGGCGGCCAGACCCAGCGGGTGTGGTTCATAATGCGGAAGTAAATCGCCGTCTGTGTCGAGGAATTGGGCGCGCCAGATGCGATAGGCGTCGAGGATTTCGTCGAAGTCTGCGCGGGTGCTCAAGTGCACGACGAGTTTGTGGAATTCTTTTGTCGGGCCGAAGGTACGCGAGTATTGGAGCGCGACCTTGCGGAACATGAGGCAGCCCATTTTTTCGCCAAAGATTTCCACCATCAAATCCAGATGCCGCTTCATCACGAGGACGCGCTCTTCAAAGGCCGGTTCGGGCGGCAGCTCGCCGGTCGAGAGATAATGCGCCGTGTGGCGGAAAATCCATGGATTGTAGAACGCGCCGCGGCCGATGCTGATCGCCGCGCAGCCGGTTTGATCGAACATCATTTTCGCCGTCTGCGGTGTTGTAATGTCACCGTTGCCGATGACCGGCACGCGCGACACCGCCTCGACCACGGCGCGAATGCCCGCGAGATTCACCGATCCGCTAAACCCTTGCTCTCGCGTGCGGCCATGTACGGCAATCGCAGCCACGCCCGCATCCTCCAGCACGCGCGCGAGGTCGGGCGCGGTCAGGTTTTCATCGTCCCAGCCCAGCCGCATTTTGCAAGTAACGGGGATCTTCACCGCGCCGACCATCAGGCTCACGAACCGCGCGGCCTTCTCGTGATCGCCCATCAGCTTCGAGCCGCTGCCGTTGCGGCAAATCTTGCGAACGGGGCAGCCCATATTGATGTCCACCGAACTCACGCCAAGCGATTCGAGCAACGCCGCGGCATCGCGCATCTCCTCGGGCACAGAGCCGTAAAGCTGGACAGCCAGTGGCCTGTCCTGCGGGCGACTGGCGATGAGTTGCAGCGCCTTGCGGTTTTTCTCCAGCAAGGAGCGAGCATTGACGAGGTCGGTGGTGCAAAGCCCGACACCGCCGATTTCACGGATGATGAGGCGGAAGGGCAGGTTGGTGTAACCCGCCAGCGGCGAGAGAAACAGATTCGAGTCGAGCGTAAGTTGGCCCAGGGCGAACGGCACGCACAACTAATACGGCTTTTCGCAAGGATTTGCAATCCAACGGCAAGGGCGTGAAAATCTGCCCTTTGGATACCGTACGAAAGGGCCTCAAAAAAGATTATGGCTTTTTTAGGGGAGATGAGGGATAGTTTAAACGATGTCAGCCCAAAGGAGGGGGGCGGTGTCAGTCGGATACGTCGTAAAAGTCCGCAGTTCACAGCTGGGCGTTACTGCCGAGCACCTATGCCACTAGAAGGCGTTACAGCTCTTTTCACATTTGGGGGTGAGTTGCTCAGCAACCCGGGGCCCGTCGGATCGGCTGTGCCCAGTTCCCGTTTTCTGGGACGACGCATGGCCAGTTTTCTTCCCCGATCGCCGAAAGGATATGTCGTGGAGTTGGGGGCTGGCACCGGGGCCATTACCGCTGCCTTGCTTAAGCGGGGAATTCCCGCGGACCGCATTCTCCCGGTGGAACGCTCGGAGGCGATGGTGAAATTGCTAAAGCGGCGTTTCCCATCGTTGAATATCGCGTTGGGCGATGCTACCGAACTTCGTTCCCTTCTCAAGACCTGGCTTCCCAAGGATGCGCCTGAAATCAGTTACGTCGTCTCCAGCCTGCCGCTGCGGTCGCTTCCAGAAACGGTTGTCACCAGCATTCTGCGCGAGGTTTACCATGTCTTACCCGAGCACGGAAAACTGGTGCAGTACACTTACGACCTCCGCAAGACGCCCCATCGTTTGCTCTCGGGTTTCAAGCGATGCCAGACGTCCGTTGTGTGGGCAAACATTCCGCCCGCTCGCGTGGACGTCTTTGAGAAGAACGCCGACGCGCACTAATCCCGTCTCAAGCGCTCTCCGTTTCAAAGCCCAGCTCTGTCCCCTCGCCGCGAAAACTTGTGGCGGCGCGAACTGAATCGCAGTAGAAAGGGGCGCAACGCTTCAACCCAGAGGTCTCTATGAGCGAGCAGGCGAAATTGGAAATCGGCGGCAAGGTTTATCAACTCCCCATTGTGGTTGGCACGGAAGACGAGCACGCCGTTGACATCTCGAAGCTGCGCCAGGAATCCGGGTGCATTACGCTCGACGACGGATATTCGAACACCGGCTCCTGCAGCAGCGCCATCACCTTCATTGACGGCGAGAAGGGGATCCTGCGGTATCGCGGCATTCCCATCGAGGAACTGGCCGAGAAATCCACCTTCATTGAGAGCGCGTATTTGCTCATTTACGGCCACTTGCCGACGAGCGTCGAACTCCGCCGTTTTTCCGACCTGTTGACGCAGAACGAAATGCTGCATGAGGACATGAAATTCCATTTCGAGGGTTTCCCGCCCAACGCCCACCCGATGGCGATCCTGTCCTCGATGATCAACGCCGCAAGCTGCTTTCACCCGGGCTTGATGGAAGGTTATCAGCCGGGCAACTTCGAACTGCAGTCCGCGCGCCTACTTTCCAAGGTCCGCACGATCGCGGCGTTTGCCTACCGCAAATCACACGGGCTGCCGATCATTTATCCGAAGCCGATTTACAAATACACCGCCAATTTCCTGCACATGATGTTCTCGGAGCCATACGAAGATTACGATTTAAAGCCCGAAGTCGTGCGCGCACTCGACCTGATCTTCCTCCTGCACGCGGACCACGAACAGAATTGTTCCACCTCGACGGTGCGCATGATTGCCTCCAGCCGCGCGAACCTTTTTGCCTGCGCGGCCGGCGGCGTGTGCGCGTTGTGGGGACCGCTTCACGGCGGCGCGAATCAGGCCGTGATCGAGATGTTGGAGCAGATTCACCGCGAGGGGGACGACGGTTCGAAATTCATCGAGGCTGCGAAAGACAAGAAGGGTGGCCGAAAGCTGATGGGTTTCGGTCACCGCGTTTATAAGAACTACGATCCGCGCGCCAAGATCATCAAGGAACAATGCGACAGGATACTGGCTGGCCTGCACGTCAACGATCCGCTGCTGGACATCGCGAAGAAGCTGGAGGCGGCGGCGTTGCGCGACGACTATTTCGTCGAGCGCAAACTGTATCCAAACGTGGATTTCTACAGCGGGATCATCATGCGCGCGATTGGCATCCCGATCGAGATGTTCACCGTGATTTTCGCCATCGGCCGCATGCCCGGTTGGATCGCGAACTACAAGGAAATCATGGACGAAACCACCACGCGCATCTACCGCCCGCGTCAGGTTTACGTCGGTCCGACCGAGCAACACTACATTTCCATGGAGAAACGCGGCAAGAACGCGTAGTCCTAGTGTACCAATTGACGGATCAAGGCATGACTTTCGCCTGGGGAAGGGGCGCGGTTTCTTTCGGTTGAAGAAGAATCTGCAACTGCACGTACAGCGCGTCCATTGCCTGTTGCACCTCCGGGGTGCGCACGCCTTCCATGTCCCGCAGCGTTGCTTTGGCCAACGCCAGGCTGATGGATACTTTTTTGTCGGAGGATACGAGCCCAAGTTCCCACATGATTCCCCGGAACAATCGATCGGCGGCCTTCTGGGTCGTGTCGATCCGGTTCGTGATTTCAGTCACTTCGGTCCGGAGCTTCACCTTCTCTTCCACCGTCGCGTTCTTGTAACCGACCCGAATCTGGTTGTCGACGGCATCAAAGTCCTTCTGCAAGGCATCGAGTTTCATCAGCTCTTGCCGCCACGCATCGATGTTCTTGACGCAGCGCGCCGCCGCATCCCGATTGATTGTCTGGGAGGTTCCGACAGACCGTGAGCAGGAGGAAGCCAGCAACACCAATGTCGCCAGGGCTGCGAGACGAAGCTGGCAAATGCGTAGCATACCTGCTTTTTTACTGTGCCGCCCTGCATGGCGCAAGGCTTTCCTTTGCAAAGTCAATTTCTCTTCGGGGTAGCGGGCGGTCGTGCGTGGCCCGTTTTACGGGTGACTTGATCATGCGTGTCGGTTATCGTTCAGGGTATGAAACGATCTCTTTGGACGGCAGCGCACCGCGAAGCCTCCACATCGGCGTGACACTTTCACCAGAGGCACTCCCGATCAATTATGGCACAGCGACGACATGGAAAAGCGAAGAGATGGGGGATCGGCCTGGGCATCGCCATTGTGCTCTACACGGTGATCGGATTCTTCGTCCTGCCGGCTATTATCAAATCGCAGTTGCTCAAGCGACTGCCCGCGTTGACGCATCGCCACGTCGCCATCCAGGAGGTGAAGCTGAACCCCTATGTGCTTTCGTTTACGCTGCGCGGCTTCTTCCTTACGGAGACGAACGGCGATGAATTCGTTTCGCTTGGTGAGCTATATGTGAATTTGCAGTCCAGTTCGCTTCTGAAGCGCGGCTTTGTCTTCAAGGAAATCAGCGTCAAGAAACCTTCAGCGAACATCGTTCGCTTGCTGGATGGCTCGTTCAACTTCGCCAACCTGCTGACGAACGCAGCGCCGGCGGGGGCCAGCCCCAAAGCCAGCCAGCAGTTGCCACTCGTGATGATCGACGAACTCAAGGTGGAAGACGGCCTGTTCGCGTTTACGGACCTGGATCGCAAGACGCCCTACCAAAATCACTTTGGGCCGATCAATGTTCATTTGCAGAATTTCACGACCCGGCCAAAGGCCGGCAGTCCATACTCGATCCTGGTGAGCACGGATGACGGCAATACGTTCGCGTGGTCCGGCGACATTTCGGTCGTGCCGCTGCATTCGGCGGGTACCTTCAAACTCACGGGGCTGCCGATCAAAAAGTACGCGCCGTATATCGAGGACGCCGTGCCCGTCCAAATTCTCAGTGGCCGTGTGGACCTGCAAACAGACTACCATTTCGAGATAGGTGGTGAAGCGATCAGCCTCAGTGTTTCAAATACGATGCTGGACTTATCCGACGTGCAGGTGGCGGTGGCCCAGCCAAGACCCGCACGCGCCAGTGTCGACCAACTTCATCTTTCCGTCAGCGGTGTAACTTTCGACACTGCCGCGAAGACCATCGATGTAGCGGCGGTGCGGTTGGTTGATCTCAAGGCAGGCGTGACACTCTTGCCCGGCGCCGCGACCACGTCCACCGTAGCCGAGGTTGTAACACCGGTCCCGCCACAGCCAAAACCAGCCGGAGCCCAGACCAACAACTTCCAGATCAGAATCGGCGAGGTTGCCCTCGATAACGCGTCCTTTCACTTTACCGACGAGTCGGTCGAGCCGCATGTGGAATCGACGATCGGGGAGTTCAACGGGAGTGTGAAGGGGCTCACTTCCGATCTCGACACCGTGGCCGTGGTGGATTTCAAAGGCAAGGTGAACAATTATGCGCCGTTTTCGATTAGCGGCAAGATCAACCCGCTGGCGTCGGATTTGTTCGTTGATTTGGTGATTTCACTGAAGGATGACTCGTTGCTGCCCGGTTCCCCCTACGCAGCCAGGTACGTGGGCTATCCACTGGAGAAGGGCTCGCTGTCCCTTGACTTGCGCTATTACGTCACCCGGCGCGAGTTGAAGGCAGAGAACAGAGTGCGCGTGGATCAATTGCAACTC
>JBGOTY010000235.1:0-6028 GCA_041476745.1 Verrucomicrobiia bacterium
CGGCCACCGACGAGGGAAGGGAACTCCTTGGGGACCTGGGTTTCAAGTTGGCCGTGCCTGAGAACAAGCGAAAGGACCAGCACGGCCTGTACGCGATTCGTTTCATGGACTTGATCGGGAAGATCTCAAAAGTGTGCTGCGGAATGTTCGGCGTGCTTTTCGAAGAAGAACGTGAAGTCCTGGGGAAGCGCTCCGAGAAAGGCGCCATGGTGCTACACGCGGGCCACGGCAAAGAGCCGCGGGTTCTTTTCTCTCCGGAAGATCGTGTGGGCCTGGCCCTGTCGGGTGGCGGGATTCGCAGCGCGACGTTTAATCTTGGGCTTCTGCAAGCTTTGGACGATTTGGACCTGGTGAGATGCGTCGATTACCTGGCGACGGTGTCGGGAGGGGGTTATGTGGGGGGGTGGTGGACCGTGTGGCAGGAGCGAGAGAAAGCGAGGCGGGCCGAACTCCAACGGAAATCCGCACCTGGACCATCGGCCAAATCCGGATCGAGCAGCCCTTGCGGACAAGTTGCTGAGACAACATCGTCATCTGACCCGACGTTCCCCCGTCGTAACGAATGGCACGAGGCCGAGCCAGTGCGCCATCTGCGGGAATTCAGCCGATTTCTTTCACCGCGTGTTGGTGTGTTTGAGACGGAGACGTGGAATGCGATTGTGACGCTGTTGGGTGGGTTGGTTCCCTCATTGACGGCTGCGGTGTCGGTTCTAGTGCTGGGGTTCTACGTGTGGCGAGTAATGATGATCGTAATGTTGGGGATGGGGTGGGAGTATTCTGTACCGAGCATGGTGGCGTTGACGGCAACCGCGCTCGTCTGGGGTGAATGGACATGGAAGCGGCGAGGCATGGCAGAGCGCGGGGGAGGGGGTGAGATAGGGCAGTTTGGAGCGGGGGTAACGGGCTTATTGTTTCTGGCCGGGACGTGGTACCTGTGCCTTTCACAATTTGGATTCGGGGCTCATAAACTCGCGAACCGGTGGGTTACGCCAGTTTCTTTGCGGTACCTAATAACACAGCAGTGGTTTGAGTTTGAATCCTGGTATAGCGGCGGGGCGTTGAAGCTGTTGTTGTTGCTTGTGCTACCCTGCGTGGCATGGGCGATGGCGGCCGTGGGATTGCTGGTGATGCGTTTTTTCTTATCGCGGTGGGCGAATCGCCAACGATGGCGGCCGGATGCATCGGCGGCTGATCGGATGACAGGGTGGCTGCTGAAGTTGGCGCTCGGGTGGGCAATGTGCAGCATCGTGTGGTTTGTGGGTTGTTATCTTCAGTACGGACCATGGAAAGCCCTGATTGCTGTGGCGGTGGGCGGTGGGGCCTCGAGTGGCTGGTTTGCCTGGTTACAGAAATGGATGACCCTGCGGCCACAACCGGCGGAAGGAGCCACCCGGGGACAACGTATTAAGAAACTGGTTCCGCAGCTAGTCGCATATCTGACCGTGGCGGCGATGGCGGTACTGGTAGCCAAGCTGATGTTGGGTGCGCTATTTCACAGCTGGCTGCTCTGGGTATTTTTGGGTGCCTTGGGGACTGTCGGGCTTGTGCTCGTATTCTTTGACCCGGAAGCGATGGGACAGCATGCATTTTATCGCGCGCGCATTACACGCGCTTATCTTGGTGCCTCGAATCGCCGCGCGCGGACGGCCGCGCAGAACCAACAGACCGAGGAACGGCCGGACGATGACCTGGACATAATCGACTCGATACGGGCGGCGCGGCCGTTACACCTGGTGTGCTGCGCAGCCAATGACCTGGCGGGTGATCCGCTGGCGACATTGTCGCGGTGCGCGCGTAGCGCAACGCTCTCGTGCCACGGTATCGCGATCGGCGATTTTTACGCGCCGACGCCGAGACTGAAACTTTCCTCGGCCCTGACCGCCTCTGCTGCTGCTTTCAACTCGAACATGGGCTCAGCCTCGAAGGTACTGGGGCCGGCCGGCACGTTCCTGATGACGGCACTCGATTTGCGGCTGGGTTTATGGGTGTCTCATCCGTTGAGCCAACGCCCCAAAATGCCCTGCCTGCCCGGGTGGCTGTTCTTTTTAGAGATGTTTGGCCAAACGCATGCGGGTCTTCGCCATGAGGATGGGAACGATCCGCCGCATCCCGAGGCGGATTACCTCCATTTATCCGATGGCGGGCACTTCGAAAACCTGGCGCTTTATGAGTTGGTGCGACGGCACTGTCGTTACATCATCGTGTCCGACTGCGGGGCGGATATTGAGGTGGTTTTTGACGACTTCGGTAACGCGCAGCGGCGCATCCGCGAAGATTTTGGCGTGGAGATCGAAATCGACCTCGACCCGCTAAAGCCCGGGGAGAATGGTTTCTCGCGCCAGCACATGGTGGTGGGAACGATCCACTACGACAGCTTCGACAAGGGTGTGCTGCTGTATTTCAAACCGACCTTGACGGGTGACGAGCCGGGTGACGTGATGCAGTACAAAGACCGCAATACGGATTTCCCGCATGAGTCAACGGGCGACCAGATTTATGATGAGGCCCAATGGGAGTCTTATCGGCGACTGGGCGAACATGAAGGTCGCGAAGCGTTGCGGTTCGTAATGAAAGAGAAGGATCGTATTCCCTACCAGGTATTCACCACGGCCCGTAGTGTGTGGTATCCCACGCCGCCGGATTTTGAACAGCGACTGCTCAATATGACTTCGAAGTACACGGATTTGGAGCAACAGCTGCGGGCTGACGGTCCGCCGGGCCTGTTGCGTGAAGTATTTCCCGAATTAAACATGATAGCCGGTGCGGGCAATGCGAGTATTCCCGCAGGACCTGACGACGTTAGAAAGGGGCTGCATTTTCTGCTACAGGTGACGCAATTAATGGAGGATGTGTGGATTGCCTGTCGGCTGGAAACGCATTGGACGCATCCGCTCAATTTGGGCTGGTTGAATTATTTCCAGCGGTGGGCTTGCACGCCCACCTACCGGATGTGGTGGCCCGTCCTGAAGCCACTGTACAGCAGCTCCCTGCGGTCATTTGCCGAGGAGCGTTTTGGACTATCGAATGAAGGCCAGCAGCTATACAAAGTGAACCTCAATTCTACGCAGAATCCGCAAAAACTTCCGGCGGGTTTGGCGTGCGACTATTGGAAAGCCCAGACAGAGATACCTTCCACCTTCGAGAATCTTTGGAAGGCTGGGGCACGTTCGACGACGGTCTACGAGTACGAGTACGAGCTTAACTACCCGCCAGTTGCAAACCCCGCGGTCAAGCCGGGGGTATTCCCCGTTCAAGTAGGATTGGCCGTTATTGAAATAGTCAATGGGGAGGCGAGGTGGGGTAGTGACGACTTATATATTCCGCCCAGCCTTTGGGGCGCGGGCATTGGAAGTGAGTTTTTGAAAGACATCATCATGGATTTGAAGACGAAAAGGGATATTACCACCTTTAGAGTCGCACTCGATCCTCCGCAAGGTTCCGTCAATCTAAACCGGCCATTGCCCGATAAGAGCGGCCGTCAAGAGCTTACTGACCTTATCGGGTTCTACAAGATTGCGGGGTTCTTTCTGGAAGCAAGCGGAAAGCAAGTGATGGTGAAGCATGCGTAGATCTGTGCGGGGGCAAATCCAGCAGGAGGTGTATTTCGAAAAGAGAACGTCAGGGTGGTCGCTAGGGGCTGATCTTGAGGCGCTCGAATTCTTCGCCGCCTTCCATCATGACGGCCTGCTCTTTGTAGGTCTTGAGCATGAAGTGCGTGCCGGTGCTGGTGACGCCTGCCAGCGTGGCGAGTTTTTCGGCGACGAACTGGGCGACTTCGCGCAGGTTGCGGCCTTCGACGAAAATGAGCAGGTCGTAGCCGCCGGACATCAGGAAGAGGGAGGTGACTTCGTCGAACTTGGCAATGCGTTTGGCGATGCGGTCGAAGCCGCCTTCGCGTTCGGGCTGGATCTTCACTTCGATGACGGCTTTGACGAGGTCGGTGTCGACTTTGTCGTCGTTGATGACGGCCTTGTAGCCGAGGATGACCTTGTCGTCCTCGTATTGCTTGATGCGACGCTGGACCTCGTCGGCGGGAAGATTGAGCATCTTCGACAAATCAGCCGGCGTACGCAACGCGTGTTCTTCGAGGAGTTTTAACAGTGGATCCATATTCGTCATGCGCTCTAAAAAATGGTCGGGACGGCGAGATTCGAACTCGCGACCCCTTGCACCCCATGCAAGTGCGCTACCAGGCTGCGCTACGTCCCGACATAAAAATCAACGGGCGAACTCTAACACACGGGCGGTTGGCGGCGCAAGCGTCCGCATCGCGGGATATCCCCGTCAGATGAGCAGGTAGGCTGCGAATAATTCACCGAACAAGACGCTGACCTCCATGACGTACAACATGCCCGTCGCCGCCTGGCTGGCTTTTCCCTGCACGCACCGCAACACCAGGACCGCCAAGACCAGCGGCAGCGCCAGTCCCCACAGCAGGCGCATGAGAAAGAAAAACAAGTTCCCATGAAGCGACCACAACGACGGAATGAAGATGTTGGCGAGGTTGGGATCGAATCTTTTCAGCGACGATATCGTGGCGAAGACGACGACGGCGCGCAGCGCCACCGCCCCGAGGACGATCTGCGCGAAGTGGAGCAGATGTTCGAAGCTCAAACGTCGCATCAGCAGGTACCAATGACCCAGGATCATCCCGACGTTCGTGGCTCCCAGCAGCAACGTAGCGCTCAACACCCCCGCATCGAAGAACCAGGGCGCCGTCGTTTCCAGCCCCCTCGCGGCAAGCGTGTGTTGCGTCAGGGGCATCAGCCCGAACGCGGAACCTGCCAGACCCGATGCGAGTAACAGGAGTCTCCCCAGATTCGGTTTCTCCAATCGGAACGCGCCGTAGGCCGCCGTGGCGCCGATGACGGTAAGACCGAGAAACCGCACGTTTGTCCAAGCTGACGGTAACAGGGCTTTTGATAGCATGAGGGCGATGGCGGCCGTAAGGGCGCAGAGGAGGCTGTTGAAGGTGAAGAAACTCGTCCGGATCTCCCGCGGCGGCAACAGGCAAACCATCAGCATGCTGCCGATGCTCAATTCGGTGAGCACCATGCAGAGGACTTGAATCAGTTTCATTTGTCGACCAACACCAACTGCGGCGGGTTTCCTTCGGCCACGAGGTCGCGGCCACGCCCCACGTCATGGAGCCAACCCAATACGTTTTCCACACGGAGACGTTCGCACAGCGGTGGATACTTCTCCAGATGGGATGTGGCCCGTTGCGCCAAACGCCTGGCCGGCTCGGGTTTGCCTTGCTGCAATTTCAGAAAGACCGCGGCCGTTTGGATCAAGCCTTTGTAGAAGTCCCGGTGGTCGCCGGTCGTTTTCAGCCACAACTCTTCGAGGACGTCGTGGGCCTCGAAGTATGCCTGGCGGTTGAAGCGCTCAATAAAGCCGGTCAGATGTGGGTCTGTCGCCACTGCTACGGGCCCACCACAACTACCGAGTTCTTACCTCCATAAGGGTCGTTCTCTTGCGTCGGGTTTTCAGGGTCGGCGATCCACTTGCCGTCGACTATCAGTTTGTACAGGTGCCGTCCCGCCGGGAGTTGGATGGTGGCGGCCCACTCGCCATTGGCCTGCTTGTGCATCGGGATGGCCGTTTCCGGTTTCCAACCATTGAAATCGCCCGCGATGGTGATTGTACGCGCACTGGGTGCGCTGGATGCGTTGAGTGTGAACTCGACATTGTACGGACGCGCGGGTTTTGGTTTTAGTACCGTCGGCGGTTTTGGCGTTGTCGGTTCTGGCGTTGATGGTTTCTCTATTGGAGTTGTCGGCGCGGGCGATGGAGAAGGGGTTGGCGCGGACGTAGTGCGCGGCCAGAAAATGTAGGCGACCACCCCGACGATCACGAGCACGACGACAACCGTTGTGATGACCAACGGAAGCGGAGAGTGCTGCTTGGGCGCCGGCGGCTTCGGTGGAGGCGGCTGCAATTGGGGATGGAGATCAACCCCGAGCCGTTTGGCCGTCGCTTCCGTTTTCGCTTCCTTCAGGTCGGCCAGCAACGCATCGTAATCACG
>JBGOTY010000236.1:0-5975 GCA_041476745.1 Verrucomicrobiia bacterium
ATTTTTTTCGTCACTTCCAAATACATAAGCCTCTAATAACAAGTGCCATACGCGCTCATTTTCGCAAAATCAATTTGGGTTCGTTTCGCAGAAACATATATAGGGCCTCGAAGGGCTTGGCCCGTAGACCCCGTGGGGCGCAGCCCGCCATCACGGGGCCTGCCACCAAACTGCACGCCTTCCTCCGTCTCTCTGCCTTCCCATCGTCCTCGCGAAGTAGGCTCCCCCCATAGTGGCGCGGGCGTCCCGCCCGTGTCCTTTTGAACGCCCATTGTGCAACGACCTCCCGACCGCACACGCCATTCGTCCGCAGGCGCCGATTGTTCCTCTGTCAAAAACCATACCTCAGAATATACCATTATCGGAATCCGATTTCCAGAAGAAAGTTGGGGTGCATCGACTGCCGAACCCGCCAACGTCATGCCAATGGCGACCAGGGCATGGCATAAGGTTCGCATTGCCAGTGTTCTGGCGGGGAAGTAAGATTGCGTCACGTTTCCAAGCCTGATGTGGCAGATCGACCTTCGTATGACACCCGAAGAAGCGGAAGTGCAACGGCGGTTGAGCGTGGTGGAGGAGTTGTCCGCGCTGGTGACCGCCAACCTACAACGAGCGGCCCGGTTGCGGCAGGCCATTTTGCAGCGGGCGTTTGCCGGAGAACTTTCCACTAGATGAAACCTACACCTCACCCGGGCCGTCCCGTGTTGGCGCTGCGACTCACCGCGCTTGGCACCAAGATGGACGCAACCCTTGCGTCCGAGCTTTTCCGGTTCATCAATCCGCGATTTTCGAAGGCCGCTGATATTGTTAGCGGAGTCGGGGCATTGAACGCCGACGGCCGGTGGAATCTTGCCGGAGCCATGACGATCAGCTACACATCGCTGGCGCCCGAGACGGCCATGGCGGAAGCGCTGGCGCATGCTCGTTATTACCGTCTACCATTGAGTAAGGCATTGCCGCGAGTGCTGGTGGCACTGGATCTGAAAGCCAGCCGGGTACTCGACTTGCGCAAGGGTGCGGTGCGGAAAGCATTGAAACTCTCGGAGCACGCAATCCGTCACTGTGACTGGCGGCGTGATAACCAGACCGGCGCGGAGGCGATCACCCAGGCTTGGGGATTCGCGTTTGCCCAAGCGGGGTTCGAGGCGGTCATTGTGCCCAGTGCGGCTCAACGGAAAGGGACGAACGTACTCACCTACCCCGCAAATCTTCTGCCGGGCAGCCATTTCCGCGTAAAGACGACGGTAAAATGGCCCAAATAGTGATCCTGCAAAATTGCAGGATTTCTCTTGCATTCACCGCAATCGCGTGTATGTTTCATCAGCATGAACACCGCGACCAAATCAGCAACCGTGACGTGGAGGCGCGCCCGGAAGAGCGGCACCGCCCTTTATAAATGGCGTCGGTTGGTCGGGATCAACCGCGCGACGTTTGCGAGGCTGGCGAATTTTTCCGAGCGGACATTGGCGACTTACGAAAAGAAGCTGACATTTCCGGCTCCAATCCGACCACAAGTGAATGAAGCCGTGCGATTGGTCCAGGCGCTACTGGAGATCATTCCGGCCGACGAGCTTAAGCCATGGCTACATGCCCCCAATCCGGGCTTCGGCGGGCGTAAGCCGTGGACATTGATTCAGAACGGCGAGCGCGACATTATCTGGCAAATGATCCACCAAACGCGTACCGGGACGTTCGCCTGACGTACCCATGTCGGCCCCCACATCTTCGGCCCTCGTCCAGAAGCTCTGGAATTATTGCAACATCCTCCGCGATGACGGCCTGTCGTATGGCGACTACGTCGAGCAACTGACGTTTCTCCTGTTCCTCAGGATGGCCGAGGAGCAGAGTCAGCCGCCGTTCAACAAACCGTCGTCCGTGCCCAAGGGCTACGATTGGCCGAGCTTGATAGCCAAGGACGGTGACGAACTGGAAACGCATTACTCGACAGGGCCACACCCATCTGCTCAGTCTCTCATCCACCGCCCCCCTAGAACGCCGCGATGGACTCGCCTCGGAGTGTAATCCCACCCTCTATCCTCAACGGCCGTAACTGGCGCGATCATCGGCTTCGAGGTATTCAACCTGCGTTGTGTTCTCCGTCTTCAATCCCACCTTGGCGCACTCACCGGCAACCCACTCTCGTTTCGACGGAATCCGGCCAGGCTTTCACTTCCGCCGCCGTTTTCGGCGTGCCGTGGGTGTCCATCCATGCGGCAATTTCTTCGTCGGTCTTGCCCGAGGCGAGCAAGGGCTTTCACTTCCGTGCCCTTCTTCGTTGACGCTACCGGTGATGTAGGCCTTCGCTTCCAAGGCAGGGGATCTTCCTCGCCGCGATGCTGTCCGGGGGAAATTCAGCAAGGACGAGTTTTTTGATCTCAAGAGGTCGGCGCGGGACGGCGGGACGGCAAGCCACCCATGCCTACGCAACGCTGGCCCGCGCATCCCGACAGGCATCTTTCAACGATACCAACGCCCCGGTGACTACACGATCAAGCGATTTCCCGCTTTGGAGATTGTTCAGTGCCAGTTTTTCGATCTCCGCAATTCGCTGGATGAGGAAGCTTCCACCGACGGTCGTGAAACGAAACGCTGTTTCACTGCCGTTGAATTCTTTGGTCATTCGATTCCTTTCGGTCAAGCCTCTTCCTCGGGGTCGGGTTGGGTCGGACAGGTGGTCAGTTTTGGAGCTTCGCCGCCTGGTCAACGACGGCGCGACGTTCGGTGGTTTCATCCACCACCAGCATGATGTCACCCCACTGGCCCGGTGACGGCACCGAACTCGCATCGTGATCATGAAATACACCCAGCAATTTATGAATGGCGTTTAACAGTAAGCCGGTATTCATGGTATGAATGGATGCCGCGTCGCTGCCATCGCGAGTGACTTCATACAACGGCCAGTCGTACTGCTTCATCATCTTCTTTGTCGAAGCGAGTACCTCGCTCCACTCGGCCCGTGAGGGTGTATGCCATGATTTGAACGCCTCGCAATCCAACAACGCGCAGGCGAGCTCATATGGTTTGTTGAGCAACCGGCCGAATTCCTCCCGCCGGATCTGATTGGTCGCCACCGAAGCCTCCTTTGTCAGCGGAGAGTTGATGACGTCCGTGTAATCAACCCTCGGCCTCCTGACTCAGGCGTTTTTGGGGCCGGCGACTAGCAACACGATCCCACCGGCCAGCGCGAGCGCACCGGCGATTGGGGGGATGAAGTGGCTGTGGGTGGTCTCGATGTGCGCTCCGAGGAAATTGACGGGTTTTCCCGGGGTAGTGTAAGTGATGCCCGAGTAGGCGAGCACCACGATGCCGAGGGCGATAAGTATCATTGCGATCATCTTTGTATTCATGGAATCTCCAGTTTCTTTGCTTCGATTAACCGTTGCCTACACAGGCCGTCGGCCCTGAATGATGTTAACCAGGATCATGACCACGGCAATCACCAGAAGGACGTGAACAAACCCGCCCATCGTGTAACTGGTCACCAGTCCCAGTAGCCATAGAACAATTAGTACTACCGCGATTGTGTACAACATATGATTCTCCCTTTGGTTTGATTCAGATTCACCACCGACCGGTGGGGGCCTCCTGACCTCCTCACCAGCCGGCAATGAGTTAATGTCTACTTGTTACTGGATACGGTCGCTTCAATGGTCATGTTGTTGACCACGCTCTTCACGCCGTTAATGTCCGTGACGAGCTTGGTAACCAGGGCTTTCTCGGCATCGTTCTTGGCGGTGCCACCCAACGTGACTACGCCATCGGTCGTCGAGACCTTGGTGTTGAGTACACTGGTTGAATGGTGCGACAGCAACGATCCCTTGACCTGGGCAGTGATGGACGCGTCATCGATTTTTTGGCCGATGGTTTCGTCGACCTTCGCCGGGGTCGTCGCCACTGTCATCTCGTTTTTCACGCTTTTGACGCCATCGACGTCCTTGGCGTACTCGGTGGTCAGTTCCTTTTGGGCTTCAGTGGCGGCTTCGCCTTTCAACGTGACGTTTCCGTCTTTCAGGTAAACTTCTGTGGCAGAGGCGCTCACATTGCGATGGAACAACAGCGCCGATTTCACTTTCATGCTGATCCATGTATCCGAACTCTCGGCCGGGCGTTCCCCGGTGACTTCGATGCGATTGTCCACGCTCTTGACCCCGGGCAAAGCTTCGGCGGTGTCCTGGGCCATCGGCTTGTGCGACGCGTCGGCCACGGCGCCCGACAAGGTGACGGCTCCATCTTTGGAGCTGATTTTGATATGTTCGTCCTTCAGATACGTCTTATACACGTACGTCTTCTTGAACGATGAGTCGATGCGGTCATCCGTCTCGGACGCGCGCACGGATCCGCCGGTGAACACCAGCACGGCAGTAAATGCCACAACACCCGCGACCATGACCAGCGCCAGCGGGTAATTTCTCTTAAGTACTTTCGTCATACTTTACATCTTTCTGTTGTTACAACTTTGGGTTGGTTACTGGAGGTACGCTAAGCGATGAGCGGACCGCGTGCTATAAGGTAGAACCCTACCGTGTGTGGCTGGAGGTGATTGCTGAAAACCGACCCAAACATCCGGTGGGTTCAGCCGGCGGGACAAGCGGTCGATGCAGAAACCCGGGCCTTAGCGGAGCGGTTTCACCTTCAAGTCATCTTGAAAGCACCGGACCACTTTCTTGACCTCCTGAAGCAGGATCGAGCCGTACACGATCCGGTCAACTCCCTTGGTAAAGGCCAACGTCGGTGCGGCAACGAAATCACCCCGCCACACCAGGGCGCCCGATTTCCCGCCGAGGCGGATCGGCCAGATCTCGCACAGCGTCGCGGCGGCGTAGTACTTGCCGCTGACGTAATCCTGCACGTCCAAAAGTTGGTAGTGGTCGCCTTGCGGCAACAGGTAAATGGCCCCGAGGCTCAACGTGGCGTGGTGGTTGGCCGCGAACAGAGTCCAGTACAGTGTTGGTGTGAGCAACTCACCCTGCGGGTCGCCGAGCAGCCCGCTTTGCCGCAGCAACGTCGCAAATTGAAGGGCCACCGCCGGCTGCTCCAGCAACATCTCGCGCAGTTGTGTCGCGGGCGACACCGTTGTCCCGCTGGCTTCGTACGGTGGCAGGCCGTCGAACCCCCGGCGCTGGAACGCGGCAGCACGTTCTCGCAGCAGCTCTGCCCAGCACGCGCTGACACCCTGTGCATCCGGATTGCCACTCACACAGGCAGCGAGTTGTTGCGCCTCGGCGCGTGTCAGGTTGAGATCTGATTTGTCGGCCGTGGTGGCGAGGGTCTTGTCCAGCAGCCAGCGGATAGCACCCTGACCGGACTTCAGGCTCAGGGTCTGAAAGTCCGTGGCAACGCAGGGTGCGCGCACTGCTTGATACGCGAACACGTTGAGTGCTTCGTGCGGCAATGGGTCCCAGACCAGCAATCGCCGAACCGTCTCCGCCGCCGCCTCCGGTGTCACGAAACAGGTCTGTGCGGAGAGCCCGTTGGGAAAATTCATCAGCGAACCCCGCGTACCGAGAATGCCGCCGTCGATCACGTGACGGAGGTCGGTTGCCGGAAAATCACTGAACCGTTTCACATCTTCCAGTGGGTCGGACGCTTTGGCGACCATGGCCGCTGCCAGCAATCCACCCAGCAGACCCGTCAGGGCGACCGCGCTGACAGTATATCGTTTCTTTGGAATGATCGTCACGCAGTCGCAGGGTACGCCAGAGCCGACAGGGTGTGCCATGGGGTAAAACCCCACCGTGTCCCGGACGGCCACGGCGTGGCGCTTATTCCATCGCGTCCAGTACGTCGTCGAGTGACAGCGTAGCGAACGTAGTGGCGTAATCGGACATCGCGTACGGGACGATCAGATGACGGCCGCGCAGGAGACTGCCGCAGGAATACACGACGTTGGGCACGTAGCCTTCCCGCTCGTTTTCGTTGGGCTTGATCAGCGGCTCGCGCAGGCGGCCGATGACATTGGTCGGGTCGTCCAGGTC
>JBGOTY010000237.1:0-5965 GCA_041476745.1 Verrucomicrobiia bacterium
ACCCTTGGCCAGTGAAGTAAGTACGCGCGGTTCCAGCGGCTTGTGGAATATCCAGAACGACAGGGCGGAGACGAAGATCGCCGTCGCAAAGCCTGAAATGAGCGCGCTGATGAAGAACAGGATCGGTAACAGCGGCGTGTACCACAGCGGCAGCAGCTTGTTGGGCACGATGAGAAACAGCGAGCCGAGCGACGACTGATGCAGCGTCGAGAGAATCACACCGCAAATCACCAACGGCACCGTGATCGCGTGCACGAAGCGCGAGATCCGCTTCCAACCGAGCCGGTCGAGCACGATCGGGGCAAACTCGACCGACAACACGCCGGTGTACAACATCACGCACCACGACACCTCGAAGAGCACTGAGTGATGCTGCCAGTAGAAAATCGGCCGCCAGATTTGATGATACCGCCCCAGATCCACGAGCAGCGCCCCCACTGCTGACAGCATGTAACTGAGATATGCCGCCAGCACCACGGGCCGCAGAATCGGGTAGAATGTGCGAATCCGGAAGATGTACACCATGCACGCCGTAAGAAACCCGCCGGCGGCAAACGCAATGCCGCACAGCACAAGCGCCTTCCAGATGCCCCATGGGAATTGATCGGAAAGATTCGTCACCGCGCCGAGGCCCAGTGCATACCGTGAGGTGAACGCGTAACCTCCCAAGCCCCAGAGCACGATCAGCAACGACCAGCCAAATACGCCCGAGGTATGTTTCGGAGATTGACGACCCGAGAGCAACCAGCAAACGAACGCCGCGCCGCTCATCATGACGAGGACGCCGATAACGCGGAACAATGCCAAGATCCAGTTGAAATCGTTCATGGCTGCTCCGTTGGGTTCCGTGTCCGCCAGCGAACCACCGCGCTGAGGATCAGGCCGACGCCGATGACCACAAACGGCACTTTCGAGATCGCTTTCCACGTTAGGGATGGCAAGGGCTCCTTCGGCAATCCGCGCGGGAAACCGAGTTCCTCGGGCGCGGTATCCGATAGATATATCCATGAGGTGCCGCCGACGATGTCCTCGCCATAGATCGACGTGTAGCGGTTCGGTTGCGAATCCAATCGGGCCTGCGCTTCCTGCAACAGACCGCCGCGTTTCCCGAACTTCAACGCGCCCGTCGGACACGCCGCGACGCACGCCGGCGATTGACCTTTCGCCTGTCGGTCGGCGCAGAAGTCACACTTGCCGACGCGGGGCATCAGGGCATTGTCCCACTCGTACTTCGGCACGCTGAACGGGCAGGCGAGGATGCAGTAACGGCAACCGATGCAGATGTTCTCGTGATAAACGACCGGGCCGGCCGCTGTTTTCTCCAGTGCGGCCACGGGGCAGACCGACACGCACACCGGTTCGAGGCAGTGCATGCACTGCCGTTTCACGGGCTGCGTCGGTTTCGTGCCGCCGTTTCGGAAATCAATGAACGTGCGGGTGTGAAAACTCAGTTTCCCATCGCCCGCGCCGTAACCGATCGCCGCGGTGGGAAGCGCGCCAAATCCCGCGCGCACGCGGCAGGCGTTCTCGCAGGCGCGACAGCCAATGCATCGCGTGAGATCCACCAATACGCCAGCGCACCCGTTCGGGTCGACCTGCGGCTCCGCGAAAAGCTGCCTGCCGCCCAGTACCGCCAATGCGCCCGTGGCGCCAACTTGAAAGAATCTTCGTCGGGAGATCATTGCGGTTTCTCCCCGCGTTTCTTGCGGCGAAAGTGCGGCAGCGCGACGCCGAGGAAAATGCCCAGCAGGAACGAGAGGCCGACGACCGGCGGGAACACACGGCGATTGGCAGCAAGCATCTCGCGCGATTTGCCGGCTTCCTTCTCCAATTCATCGAGGCGCGCCATGAGCTTCTCCGGCGTGGCCGCTTTCAGCTTCACGACTTCTTCGGTTAACGTCGCGCGCTCGTGGCTCGCGTGCACCATGTCCCGATGGCAATTGGCGCAGGTTTCGGCGCCGACGCCGAAGGTGTGCCCGCGCACGCCAAGGCCGCGAATCTTCATCACCGCGCCCTTCACTTCGGGCATGTGGCAACTCAGGCAATGCAGACCTTCAATCGAATGCGTGGCGTGCGAGAAGTCCTTGAGCCGTTCCGTGTGGCACGTGCCGCACATCTGGTCGGGTTGATCCTTGCGCAACTGCATCTGGTGCATCTTGTGGCAGTCGAAGCAGCGGATGTTTTTCTGGCCGTGCGCGCTGACGCGCCACTCGCCATACGTGATCGCATGGCAACTCTGGCAGACTTCCGACGTGACCGGCAGCGCCATCTTCGACTTGTCGGGATGATCTTCCTTCGCCGCGCCGTGGCACGACTCACAACTGATGCCTTCATGTGAGAACTTGCCCGTCTTGCGGTCGAATCGGCTCGCATGGCAGACGAGGCATTCCCATTTCTTGCCCTCGTTCGTCCACTCGTTCAGGAAAATGTCGTTCATTGTCTGCGCGTGGGGCGAGGCCTGCCATTCTTTCGTTTCCGGTTCGTGACAGAGCGCGCAACGATCTGATTCCTTGTCCCCATCCTGTGCGCGTGCAGCGCTGGACGCAAATGTAAGCGCAAGTACGAGCGTGATCAGAGTCTGCCTAGGAAGCAGCATCGGGTAGAATCTCCTCCTTGTCTGCAACCTTCGATTCTGAACCAGGAACATACGGCTCGTGCGGCGCCTTCTTGCCGATGAGCCACGACGGATTCATCGGGTATTCCTTCGGATCGAAGATGACCCAGTAGAAATGCCAGACCACGATCGCGAGCGTCGCCAGCAGCGCTTCGTAGTAGTGGATTACTTGCGCGACATCGTGCCAGACTTTCGGCCACCACCGCAGCACGGTGTCCGTAAACACCAACATCACGCCCGTGACGAGCATTACCAGCGAGCCCCAAATCAGCGCCCAGTATTCGGCCTTCTCGATGTAGTTCCACTTCCGATGCGGTGGCGGCAACCGGCGCAGGCCGACGTTGTACGCCAGCATTGCGAAGACATCCGTGAAGTCATGCAGCCGCAACCACAATGCTTTCAATTCGGTGCGACCGCGCCTGGTGCCGAACAACGTCGCGAGATGAACCAACAAAAGCACCAGGAACATCCACCCGCACACGCGATGGATCATCCCGCGCACCCAGCCGCCATTGGTCATCACACGGAATGGCCAACTCCAGAACGCGTCCGGGAATTTGTGGACGAAACCGGTGTACGCCAGCAGGACGAACAGGGCCGTCAGCAAGAAGTGCTGCACGCGCATCCAGCGCGTCAGCCGCATTTCACCGTTCTGCGTTTTTGCCCAGCGGACGTGGTTGCGCGCTTTGTGGAAATAGTCGAGCGCATTGTGCGCCAGCATCCCGCCGATGGTCGCGACGATGAGCACAACGTAGAGACGCGAGATGAAGTTTACGATCCACGGTTTGCCTTCCGCCGCCCCGGGTGGCGCATGAATGCGGAAAAACTCGGCGCTGAGGCGCGTGCCAATGCCGGGGTGACACTTGCCGCAGGTCTGCGGTAGGTTGTTGGTGTTGATCATGGAGCGTGCATCGCTGCCGGGCAGGATGTCATGCACGCCATGACAGGAGGCGCAATTGGCGGCGGTGAGGTTGCCGCCTTGCAGCGCCAATCCGTGGAAGCTTTGGATGTACGTCGTAAACACATTCGGCGGGAGCTGGTATTGTGTGACAATGCGCTGCGCGGCATGACACTGGCCGCACGTCTCGGGGATGTTGGCCGGAGAAACTCGGGACGCGGCCAGTTTGACCGCCTGGATCGTGTGCTCGCCGTGGCAATCGGTGCAGACGGGCGCGTCGCGCAGACCTTGGGCCACCGCTTTGCCGTGAATGCTGCGGGAATAGGTCTGACGCACGTTATCATGGCACTTGCCGCAGGTCGCGGGGATCGTCTGCCAGTACAATTTCGACTCCGGGTTCGTGGAGCGATGCAGATCGTGCGTGCCGTGGCAGTCGGAACAGACCGCCGCGTTGGCGACGCCGTTGGAATGGGCCAGACCGTGCACGCTCTTGTCGTACGAGACGATGACTGCACGCTGGCGCAGGTTGAATTTCTCCATCTCGGCAACGTTCCCGTGGCACCGGCCACAGGTCTCAGGAATATGCGCCCGGTTCACGGGCGAGGCGGGATTACGGTAATTGAGCAACTCGTGCGCCTTACCGTGGCAATCCTGGCACGACGCGGCTTCGGCAACACCCTTGTGAATCGCCTGGCCGTGGTCGCTCTTGAGATAAATGTCGGTCTCGATGCGGTGGCATTGGCTGCAACTGACGGGCTTGTGTATCTCGGCGTGTGGCAGATCCGTGATGTCCGTGTGGCAACTGGTACAGAGGTTCTTGGCGTGGATCGACGCGTTGAACTTGGCTTCGTCAACGAACAACGAAACCGCCGCGCCGGCACTGTTGGTTTTGACAAGCGATTTGTCCGAGTGGCAAACGAAACAGTCAGCGTTGTCGATGGCCTGCGCGTGTGACACGGGCCATAAACAAAGCGTCAGTATGCAAACGCATGCTGCCCACCATCTGTCAGGACCTCGCATAGCTGTGCAACCCACTCAGCAGGAAATTCACGCCGTAGTAGGTGAAAATGACGGATGAAAAACCGATGACGGAAATCCAAGCGGCGCGTTTGCCCTTCCAGCCCCGCATAAAACGACAGTGCAGGAATACGGCGTAGATGAGCCATGTGATGAGCGACCAGGTCTCCTTCGGATCCCAACTCCAATACGTGCCCCAGGCGGAATTCGCCCACACCGCGCCCGTCATTATGCCCGCCGTCAGGAACAGAAACCCGAATGAAATCGTCTTGGCCGTGGCGGCATCGAACGCCGAGGTGATCTCGGGCCGCGTTTTGCTACCGGTGCGCACGGCGAAGAGATAGCCGACACTCGCGAGGGCCGCGACCGCGAACCCGCCGTAACCCAGGAAACACGCGAACACATGAACCGTCAACCAGTTGCTGCGCAACGCGGGCATGAGCGGTTGGATTTTTGTCTCGAACGTGCTTGCGTACGCCAACGTCAATACCGCGAGCAATGCGGTCGCCGCGCCGAGCACCGGAATCTGCCTGCGAATCCGCAGCGCGAGGTACACGACCACGACCGCCCACGCGAGCAACACCATCGACTCAAACATGTTGCTGAACGGCGCGCGACCCGCGATTGACCAGCGCACAGCCATGTAGATCGTTTGCGCCACGGCTCCCGCCGACAGGAACACAGTCGTGGCCGAGGCGAGCCATCCTCTTTTCGAGAACAGGCTAGCTGCTGAGAACAGCAGCGCCGTGAGATACCCAGCCAGGCTGAGATTGAAGGCCCACGTCATAAAGCCGCTCCTTTTCGAGGTTAAGTTTTTCCATCAACGCCGCCGCACGCGCATCGATGATCTGCTGGCACAACGCCAACTCTTGCTCGCGTGACCGCACGTTTTCGCACACGATCGCTTCCAGGTCGTCGATGTTGTAGAGATAGACATTATCAAGGCGCTGTACGTCGGCCTCGATGTTGCGCGGCACAGAAATGTCGATGAGGAACAACGGACGATTTCGCCGCGCGCCCATCAATTTCTCCACGTCGGCACGATGCAGCAGGGTTTTCGGGCAACCCGTCGAGGCGACGACGATGTCCGCATCGGCCATCGCCGTAAGGCAATCTTCGAACCGCACCGCCTTGCCGCCGAATTCGTTGGCCAGGTCCACAGCGTGGTCGAAGGAACGATTGGAAACGAGAATCGACTGGGCGCCCTTCTTGGCCAAGTGACGCACGCACGCCTCCCCCATCTGGCCCGCGCCGATGATGATCACCGTCTGCTTCGAGAGATCGTGACGAAAAATCTTCTCGGCCAACTCGACTGCTACACTGCCGACGGAGGTCGCACCCCGGCCGATGCTGGTGCGCGTGCGGATTTCCTTCGCCGCCTGAAACGCCTTCTGGAAAACGCGATTCAGCACGCCTCCCGTGAGCCGCGCGGCATG
>JBGOTY010000238.1:0-5932 GCA_041476745.1 Verrucomicrobiia bacterium
ATTCTTGAGCCACGCGCCATCATCGAGCGCAGCGATGTCCCCAGCCGCAAGCTGGAAGGTCTCGAGGAAACGAAAGGTGTCCTCTTCGGCGAGACCTGCGCCATCGTCCGCGCGCAGTTTGCGGGATTCTCCATCGAGGTCAACCTGCTCGAAGACCAGAAGACCGGCTTCTTCCTCGACCAACTGGACAATTACGCCGAGGTCGCGCGCCACTGCGCGGGCAAACGCGTGCTCGATTGTTTCACGTATCACGGCGGTTTCGCCCTCGCCGCAGCCATGGCGAGCGCCAAGAGCGTGGAGTCGGTCGAGATCTCCGAGTCCGCGGTCGCCCGCGCGCGCAAGAATGCCGAATTGAACGGGCTGACGGGAAAGATCGAGTTCGTTTGCGCCAACGCGTTTGATGTCCTGAAAAAATACGACACCGACAAACGGCAATACGACGTGATCGTGCTCGATCCGCCCACGTTCACGCGCACGCGCGAGAACGTGGAAGGCGCGCTCCGCGGCTACAAAGAGATCAACCTGCGCGCGCTGAAAATGCTTCCGCCCGGCGGCATCCTCGCCACCTTCACCTGCTCGCATCACATCGACGCCGAGTTGTTCAAGTCGGTGGTCGTCGAGGCGGCAGCGGACGCGAAAAAAACCGTGCGTCTGGTCAAGGTGCTCACCCAATCGCCCGATCACCCGATTCTGCCAGCCATACCGGAAACCGAGTATCTTCGTGGCCTGTTGCTTGAGGTGATGTGATGGAAGCGAAGCTGGAAGAACTGAAACAGCGCCTTGCGGAGATCAACGACGTGCGCTCCGCCGCCGCCGTCTTGAACTGGGACCAGATGACCTACATGCCGCCGGGCGGCGCCGAGGCGCGCGGACGGCAGGTGGCGACGCTCGAACGACTCGCCCACCAGAAGTTGGCGCATCCTTCCATCGGTCGCATGCTCACGGAGTTGCGATCGCGCGAGGGAACGCTGCCCGCCGATTCCGACGAGGGCGCCCTGATTCGCGTCGCCCGCCGCGATTACGACCGCGCGGTGAAAGTCCCGCCAGCATTCGTCGCGAAATTCAGCGCGCACCAAGCCGCCACCTACGAAGCGTGGGTGAAAGCGCGGCCCGCCAACGATTTTCCCGCAGTGCGTCCCTGGTTGGAAAAAACTCTCGAATACAGCCGCGAATTGGCCAATTACTTCCCCGGTTACGACCACATTGCCGACCCGTTGATTGATTTCGCCGATTTCGGAATGAAGGCAGCCACCGTGCGAGCGCTGTTTGCGGAGTTGCGGAAAGAACTCGTGCCCCTCGTGCAGGCGATTGCCGCGCAGCCGACCGCGGACTATGCGTGCCTTCGGCAGAAGTTTCCCGAAGCCCAACAACTCGCGTTCGGCTCCGCCGTCGTCAAACAACTCGGCTATGACTTCCAGCGCGGTCGGCAGGACAAGACGCACCACCCGTTCTGCACGACGTTCTCACTCGGTGACGTGCGCATCACGACGCGCGTCAAAGAAAACAATCTGGGCGACGCGTTGTTCAGCACCATCCACGAAGCCGGTCACGCGATGTACGAGCAGGGGATTCGGCGCGAGTTGGAAGGCACCCCGCTGGCGCGCGGGACTTCGTCGGGCGTCCACGAAAGCCAGTCACGGCTCTGGGAGAACCTCGTCGGCCGGGGCCGGGGTTTCTGGCGGTTCTTCTACCCAAAGCTGCAGGCGGCCTTTCCCGCGCAACTCGGCAGCGTTCCGCTCGATGCGTTCTACCGCGCCATCAACAAGGTCGAACGCTCGCTGATTCGCACCGACGCCGACGAAGTGACCTACAACCTCCACGTCATGATCCGCTTCGATTTTGAATTGCAACTGCTCGAAGGCAAGCTGGCCGTCCGCGACCTGCCCGAAGCCTGGCGCGAACGCTATCAGGCCGACCTCGGCATCGCCTCACCCGACGACCGCGACGGCGTGCTGCAAGATGTGCATTGGTTCGGCGGCCAAATCGGCGGCGTGTTTCAAGGCTACACCCTCGGCAACATTCTCAGCGCCCAATTTTACGCCGCCGCCCTCCGCGCGAACCCCCAGATTCCCGACCAGATCGCCGGCGGCGAATTCACCCCGCTCCACGCCTGGCTCCAGGAAAACATCTACCAGCACGGCGCCAAGTTCACCGCCAACGAGTTGGTAAAGCGCGCCACTGGCCAGCCGCTGACGATCGAACCGTACATTCGCTATTTGCGGACGAAGTATGGAGAGTTGTATAAACTGTAAGTTCCGTCGAAACAATGCGACGCGGCCATGAACATAATTGTGGTTGAGCTCTTGGTGTTCACGGTAGGCTCTCTGGTGAGCGCGGCGTTATGCTACTACATTGCACGCCCTCTCTTGAGGCTCGGTCATATCTTACCATCGGCAAGACTTTGGCTCTACTTCGCAGGAGGTGCTTACATTCTATCTGTGCTGTCATTCATCGCCACCGCATTCCAAACGGGCCCGGGCATTAAGTCCATTTCCATCGCATCCGGAGCGGCGGTTGCGAGTTACGGTTTTTGTTGTATCGCCAGGGGAGTCGATGACTCGGAAATTGAAATGAAACAACAAGCGACACGCATCATATTCTTCATGGGAGTTGGTTGCATCATTGTGGCAACGGGTGTCATTGTCTACGGGATGTTTCCGCTTTAGATCAGCCCGATCACCGAAACTTAAGCGTGTGGCACATACGACTTCAGGGCTTGCGTATTCTCCGCCAACGGCGTGAGGGTGTAGAAACCCAGCGCGGCGGGGAGCAGGACAAATTCTCCGACATTGATGCGCTCTTCCTTACCGTCGGGGGTGAGCAGGCCGACCGCGCCTTTGGTGCAACTCAAAATGTGAAATGTTGAGCCGTCGCAACGGTCGGGCCAGGCGTTGCGCAATTCGAGGCGGTGCACGTGGAAGTAGGGGCACTCGACCAAACGCCAGAGGCCGTTGACACCATGGTACTCAACGGTCGCCCGTTGTTTCCTGGGTTCAAAGTCCTGAAAGTCGATGCACACGAGTGATTCTTTGACCTGGAGTTGGCGCGGCTTGCCGTCGAGGCCGACACGACCCCAGTCATAGACGCGGTAGGTGGTATCGGAACTTTGCTGGATTTCAACCAGCACGACGCCCGCATCGATCGCATGCAGGCGACCCGAGGGGACAAAGAAGGTGTCACCGGGCAGAACGGGGAAACTGTAGACGCAATCTTCGAGTGTTTTCGTCCCGTTTTCATGCTTCGCGGATGCTTCCAGGGCGCGCATGAAGTCAGCACCCGTAACACCGCGGCGCAGGCCGGCAATGAGATGCGCATCCTGCTCGGCATCGAGCACGCACCACATCTCGGTCTTGGGTTCGCCATTCAACCTGGCGGCGACAGCGGCGGGCGGATGAACCTGCAACGAGAGCCGCTCGCGGGCGTCGAGAAGCTTGACGAGCAGGGGAAAATGGCTGGCTGTGCCGCAATTGGTACCTAAGAGCTGCGCTCCATGGAGGTGAATCTGCTCGCGCAGCGTCCTGCCTTTATCGGGACCGTTGGCGATGACGGACTGGACGTCGTCGCGGTCGCTGATTTCCCAGGATTCGCCGATGCGCTTGCCAAAGGGGATCGATTTGCCATAGCGCGCCAGCGCATCGCCGCCCCAGACACGTTCAACCAGGGCAGGGGTAAATTTGTACGGGTAGAGCATCTTTGTGCCTTGCAGTAAACGACAGTTTAACATACACTGCGCAACCACAAGGAGGATTTGCAACGCTTTTCTATGGGGAAGGACTCGAAGCATTCTGGCGTTCGTGAGATTTGGGCCGTCGTCCTGGTCGTCGCGTCCCTTTTGCTCCTGTTGAGCCTGATCTCGTACGATCCGTACGATGTTGGCCACGTCGCGGCGAGCGGACATAAGCCTGTCGCAAACTTCATCGGTCCTGTCGGCGCGTGGATCGCTTTCATCACGTTTCAGACGTTCGGGCTGGGCGCCTACGGACTCATGGCCGTGCTGGCCGTGATCGGCGCGACGCTGCTGCTCGGCAAGGAACTGCCGTGGCGCGGCAAGCTCGGCGCCGGCATCCTTCTGCTCATCTCGCTCAGTTGCCTGTTGCACGTCGCGGGGCTGGAGCGTGCGCAACGCTCGCTGAATCTGCCGGATAGTGCGGGCGGCTTCCTCGGTTTGATCGTCGGCGGATTTTCTCAACGACTTGTGGGGCGGCCCGGCACGATCCTTGTTTTTGGCGGGTGCTATCTCATCAGCCTCATTTTGTTGATTAATTTCCGTCCGAGTTACTGGGTGGCGTTGACCGTGGGCGCGGCGATGGATTTCTGGCATCGGAAACGCAGCAACAAATCCAAGCCCACGGTTGACGACGAGCTGCGCGACCAGGAGCGCGAGTTGACCATCAAGGAATTTCAAACCGACCGCCAGGTGGCCCGTCAGGAGAAGGAAGCGCGCAAACTCGCCACCGAACGCGCCAATGGCGATGACGAGTCATCCCGTGACCGCCGGCCGGAACCGAAGTTCGAGGATTACACCGTGCAACGGCCCCAGAATGGCGCGGAGAAGAAGAAGGCGACCGGTGAGGCGCCATCCATGGTCGAGAAGATCGCCGAGAAGCTCAAGCCGAAGAAGGAAGGCGCCGCAAGTTCCGCCGAGGCGGAAGCGGGCGCGGCGATACCGGCCGCTCCCAAACCGAAACGCGAAAAGCCGGTGCCAACAAGTGCTACCGTGCTGGGAACCGTCACCGCCGCGTCCGGCGAGGAATACGTGCTGCCGCCGTTGGACATGCTGGAGCAGCCGCCTTTGCCGGGAAAACGCGACGTGATGGAGGATTTGAAGGCCAGCGCGAAAGTCCTGCGGGAAACCTTGCAGGAGTTCGGCATCGACGTGGAATCCGGCGACGTGACGAAGGGGCCGACGGTGACGCTGTTTGAATTGTACCCCGCCGCCGGCGTACGGGTGGAAAAGATTTCCTCACTTTCCAACAACGTCGCCATGGCGATGCGGGCGGAAAAGGTGCGGATTCTCGCGCCGGTGCCGGGCAAGGGCACGGTGGGCATTGAAGTGCCGAACTCATCCCGCACGACCGTTTACCTCCGCGATCTTTTGGAATCGGAAGAGTGGCGCAACGCTACCGGGACGATCCCGATTGCGTTGGGCCGCGATGTGAAGGGCAATCCGATCATCGGCGACCTGGCCAACATGCCGCATTTGCTGATTGCCGGCGCGACCGGCTCGGGCAAGACCGTTTGCGTCAACGCGATTCTCGCTTCGTTACTCTATCGCTTCACGGCGGAGGACCTGCGTCTCGTGTTGATCGACCCGAAGATGGTTGAGATGCAACACTACAATGCCCTGCCGCATCTCATCGTGCCCGTTGTGACGGAGGCCAAGAAGGTGCCTCTGGCGTTGGGGTGGGTGATCCGCGAGATGGAGAAGCGGTTCCAGATTTTCGCCAAGAGCGGTGTCCGCAACATCGGCGCCTTCAACACGCGCCCGAAAAAATCGGTGAAACCCGAGACCGAAACTTCCCTTGATCCGCTGGTCATCGAGGATGCCGCGAATGAGAAAGAAGAGGGAGTGGCCAAACCGAAGGCGGAGCAGGAACTTCTCAAGATCGAAGTGCCGCGTGACTTCGAACTAATCATCCCCGACAAGCTGCCGTTCATCGCCGTGGTGGTGGATGAATTGGCCGACCTGATGCAGACGGTCGGCAAGGATGTGGAAATGGCGATTGCGCGTCTCACCGCCCTGGGTCGCGCGGCTGGTATTCATCTGGTGGTCGCGACGCAGCGTCCCAGCGTCAACATCGTCACGGGCGTCATCAAGGCCAACATCCCCGCCCGCATCGCGTTCCAGGTGGCGTCGATGCAGGACTCGCGGGTCATCCTGGACAGCCAGGGCGCGGAGAAACTACTTGGCAAGGGCGACATGCTCTACGAG
>JBGOTY010000239.1:0-5898 GCA_041476745.1 Verrucomicrobiia bacterium
AAACGCCTGGTGCTGACCTGGGCCGATCCAGCCGAACCCGAAGACCTCTCGCGCGTTACGTTTGAAATCGAGCCGATCGACGACATGGTCCGCCTCAACGTGGTCCATGGCGTCTTCAAGCCCGGTTCGGTCATGGCCAACAAGGTTTCCCAGGGCTGGCCGCTGGTGCTCGCCAGCATGAAAACCTACCTCGAAACCGGCAAGGGCCTCGACATCTGGTCCGCAAAGGGATCTCGCTGTTCGTAACCCGTCAAAAGCATCGGGGATGAATGGTGACAGGTTTCAAGAGTGTGAGGGTTGGTCAGGGGATCAACCCTCACTCTTAACAGATCGTCAACAGCTTTCCCGTGACGCACCCGCTTCGCATATGCTATACCTCGCCCGACCGTATGGTGAAACGCCGCACGATGATCAACCTCCTCCTAATCCCCGTCGTCATTATCTTGTTCATCCTCTGGCTCATGTGGAACGAACCGCGCATGCTCTACCATCCGAACCGTGATATCGAGCAGACGCCCGATCAACTCGGGCTCAAATACGAAGACATTACCCTGACCACCTCCGATGGCGTGCGGATCAACGGCTGGTTCTTGCCCGGCGAAGTCTCGACGAAGGCGGGTGCCCACGATAATGTTTTGCCCTCACCCACGAATCTCACTGCGCTTTTCTTCCACGGCAACGCGGGCAACATCTCCCACCGCCTTGAGAAAATCGGCATCTTCCGCGACCTCGGCGTCGACACATTCATCATCGACTACCGTGGCTACGGCGGCAGCGAAGGCCGGCCGAGCGAGGAAGGCACCTATCGCGACGCGCAAGCCGCTTACGAATACCTGACACAACAACGCAAGCCCAAGTCGCGTTCGATTATCGTTTACGGTGAATCACTCGGCAGCGCCATCGCCGCCGATCTTGCGAGCAAAGTGGAAGTCCGTGGGCTTGTGCTGGAAGAGGGCTTCACGTCAACCGCCGATGTCGGCCAGAGAATGTTTCCATTCCTTCCCGTGCGCTGGCTGGTGCGCAACAAGTACGACACGCTCAGCAAGCTGCCGAGCATCCACGTTCCGCTGCTGATCCTGCACAGTCGGGACGACGAAGTCTTCAACATCGACCACGCGCAACGCTTGCTCGCTGCCGCCAACGAACCCAAACAATTCGTCGAACTCCGCGGCGGTCACAACGACGCGTTCGCAGTGAGCGCACTGACCTATCGCGCCGCGCTCTCAAAATTCTTCGCCGCCCTCGCCCGCTAGATCCGGTAGAAGCCGTGCTGCCTCTGTAGCGGCGGTCTATGACCGCCGTTCCGCCGCTCGACGCATTTGGTAGGGCGCGGTGTCCCACCGCGCCGCTCGGTCAGGCTCTGTTCCGCATTGGAGGGATGCGCTCCGTCGCGCCGTCCGCTCACGCCCCCTGCCCCGGACCGCCAGCAGTCTTCCGCGCCTGGAACCAGCGTTCCAATGGATACACCAGCAGCCACGCCGCAAAGAACACGATGAACATTCTTCCGGTGCACATCAGGTTGTCGAACGTGCAATGGTGGAAGGGTTGCAGGAGTCCTTCGGCGAAGACATCGACGATGACGGCGACGCAGTAAAACCTCGTGATAAACAAGTCCAGACGTCGCCATTCCTTGACGAGCCAAAACGTCAGAGCCGACACGAACACCACCGTCGTCACCACGTACTGCCAGTAAGTGACAATCGGGTTCCAAATCAGGTGCGCCGCCGCATTGACCGCCGAAAATCCAATGCCCACCAATAAATCGCGGCGCTTGAGCACGGGCTTTGGAAGCGGAGGCTTGTCGGCGAGATCTTCAGTCATGATGGCGCATGCGTGCCCGATCGTTTATTTCTTCTTCACGAAAGTCAGGGCCGCGGAATTGATGCAGTAGCGGAGACCCGAGGGCTTGGGGCCATCCTCAAACACATGGCCCAGGTGCGCCCCGCAGCGTTTACAGAGCACCGCGGTCCGCTCCATCATAAAGGAGTGGTCGGCCCGCGATTCGATGTTCTCTGCCGCCACCGGGTCCCAAAAACTCGGCCAACCGGTGCCCGACTCAAACTTCGTGTCGGACTTGAAGAGCGCCGTGCCGCAGCAGACGCAGCGGTAAAGGCCCGCCTCGTGGTTGTTCCAGTATCCCGCCGAACAGGCGCGCTCCGTGCCCTCTTGTCGTGTCACCTTGAACTGCTCCGGCGTGAGCTGCTTCTTCCATTCCGCATCCGTCTTGACGATCCGGTCGACGGTGACAACCCCCAGTCGCTCGCCGGCGTCG
Organism: Verrucomicrobiia bacterium; assembly: GCA_041476745.1. GTDB lineage: Bacteria > Verrucomicrobiota > Verrucomicrobiia > Palsa-1439 > Palsa-1439 > Palsa-1439. Next base: position 2,273 of record JBGOTY010000239.1, read on the forward strand.
TTAAAGTCCACAATCTGCACTTTTCCGCTCCTGTTCGTGTTCTGCACCTTGTCCTCGGCACCGAGAATGAATCGCGCAAAGCCCGCAACCACCAGCGCCGTGGCTGCCCCGGCTAGTATGTACCAGGCATTGGTTTTCATGGCGCGATCGGACAACCCGGTAAGTTGTGTTTCTCAGCATAACGCTGGTGATACTCTTCCGCACGCCAAAATTCCGTGGCCGGGACGATGGCCGCGGCAATCGGCCGTTCAAATCTACCCGACATCTGCAATTGGTCTTTGACCGCCAGCGCAATTCTTTCCTGTTCCGGCGTGTGGTAGAAAATAACCGACCGGTACTGGCTGGCAAGATCACGACCGTCGGGGTTGAAAGAGGTCGGGTTGTGGATCTGGAAAAAGACGCCCACGAGTTTCTCATAACTGATTTGCGCCGGGTCGTAGGTGACCTGGCAAACTTCCATGTGACCGGTGCGATGCGTGGACACATCTTCGTACACGGGATTCCTCAGCGTACCGCCCATGTAGCCGACCACCGTATCCGTCACACCCTTCACCTGACGGAACGTCGCTTCCACGCCCCAGAAACATCCGCCGCTAAATGTCGCTTTTCCCGTCAGTCGATTCGGTTCGTTGGCGGGCGCCAACGACACAAACGCGCTAACGAGTGCAATGGTTGCGAGAAGTACCGCACTGTTGACGCTTCGTTTCATGACCCGTGACTGTTTATTGGATGCCTGTCATCCCTAATCGTTTCGCAGTCCTTGACGCTATGGGGACCACCGCCTACTATCGACCGCAACCTACAGATACCCATGGCGGATATTCAACCTTTTCGCGGAGTTCTCTACAACACTCAGCGGGTCAAGCCCGATGAGGTATTGACGCAGCCCTACGACAAAATCACCCCGGCAATGCAGGAGCGATACCGGAAACTCTCTCCCTACAACCTCGTGCAGATCGAGCTTGGAAAAGAAGCGCCCGGCGATTCGGAATCAAATAACAAATACACCCGGGCGCGCGATTTGTATCAAGCGTGGTTGCGCGAGGGCGTGTTGCGGCGGACAGAGAAGCCGGCGCTTTATTATCTCGAACAGACGTTCGCCGCGCCCGACGATTCCGGGAAACGAACGCGCAAGGCGTTGATCGCCCGCGTGCGCCTCCACCGCTGGGACGAGGGCGTGATCCTGCCGCACGAACACACGCTCTCCAAGCCGAAAGCCGACCGCCTGTCGCTGTTGCGCGCCTGCGGTTCGCAACAAGGCCAGATTTTCATGCTGTACCCGCGTCCCCAACGCAATCCCCTCCCCACTCCCAAGGGCGAACCGGCGTTGACCGCAACCGACGACTACGGCGTCGTCAACGAGCTCTGGGAAATTACTGATTCCGCAGCGATCAAGTCCGCTCAGGACGCGTTGCGTGAGGCAAAATTCTACATCGCGGATGGACACCACCGTTACGAGACCGCGCTGGCGTACCGCGACGAGTGCCGCGCAGAGGCTGGAAAGCCTGATCCGAACGCACCGTCAGAATTCGTGATGGCGACGCTGGTGGACATGAGCGATCCGGGCCTGGTCGTCCTGCCAACGCATCGCACTGTGGCGAACCTCAGCGGGTTCGACCGGCAGCGCTTCCGTGAGCAATTGGCCAAGAACTTTTCGATTGAAACCCATCCGACACTGGAGAAACTTCTGGCGGCGATGAAAAGCGGCGAGCATCTTATCGGAATGCGCGACGCGGAGGGCTTCGCGCTGCTCCGGCCGAAAGACCTTGACGCGTTGCATCCGCTGTTCGCGGACAAGCCGCCGCTCTGGCATACTTTGGATGTGGCCATCCTTCATGTCGGGATCCTGGAAGCCCTCCTCGGCATCGACGAAGCTCGCCTGCGCGAAGAGGCCAATGTCACCTACTGGCGCGAGCCGGAGAAGGCCGCGGAGCTTGTCCAAAACGGCAAGACGCAGCTTGCATTTTTCCTCAATCCGACGCATGTTGAAGAGGTCCAAGCCATTGCCGATGCCCGTTCGCGGATGCCGCAAAAGAGCACGGATTTTTACCCGAAGTTACTTTCGGGGATTGTGATTAACGATCTGCGCGCCGACAGCGCAGCCTAGGGGTAGCGATCGCCATGTTGCCGATCCGGGAGACAAAACAGTCGCGTGGCAGAGCCGCCACGAAAGAAGACCTTGAGTTCGAAATCAAGTTCTTCGAAGGTATTGCGCACCACGATCCCGACTTCATTGAAGCCCTGCAAATTCTCGGCGATGCGTATACGAAGACGGGCCAATGGGAAAAGGGGCTCAAGATCGACGAGCGCCTCGCCAGCCTTTGTCCCGACAACTCGCTCGTGTTCTACAACCTGGCGTGCAGCTACTCGCTGCTGAAACACCTGGACAAGGCGTTCGCGGCCCTCCGCGAGGCGGTCAGGCTCGGCTACGACGATGCGCGCTGGCTCACCAAGGACCCCGATCTCGATAATCTCCGCCAGGACAATCGCTTCGAAAAGATTCGGACCGACCTCTCCCGGAAGCCCGACAGTTCGTCGCGGTCAGCGGACTAGCCGCACCGCACGCTCGACAATCGCCTTCGCAACCTCGCTCTTCGGCAGCTCTGGCAATCGCTCGCTCTGTCCTTCACCGGTGATGAAGACCACGCGATTTGTCTCCGCATCGAACGCGCTCGCATCATTCGCCACAATGAAATCAAGTCCCTTCCGGGCCAGCTTCTCGCGCGCACTGCTTTCGAGATCATCGGTTTCCGCCGCGAAACCAACCAGCACCTGGGATTTCTTGCGTCGTCCCAGCTCCGCGAGGATGTCGGGCGTTGGCTCCAACTCGAGCACACCGCTGAACGAGCCCTTCTTGATCTTGCCAGTCGCCTGCTTCTTCGGTCGGAAATCACAAACCGCCGCCGCCATGATGCAAACATCCACCGCCTCGAACCGGCCCCACACCGCCTCCGCCATCTCCTGCGCCGTCGTCACCGAGATAAACTCGACGCCCGGCGGCGGCGTGAGCGCCGTCGGTCCGCTAACCAGCACCACCTGCGACGAGAGCGCCCGCGCCGCCCCGGCAATCGCATAGCCCATCTTCCCCGACGAACGATTGGAAATGTAACGGATGGGATCGAAAAACTCGCGGGTCGGTCCCGCGGTGATGAGGAAACGAATGTCGGCCGGCGATTTCATCTTGGCTTGTCACCCTTCACTTCGCCCGGGGCAGCAACTCTATCCGAGGATCTTTTGAATCTTCTTCACAATCTCATCCACATTCCACAGCCGCCCGATGCCTTCGTAGCCGCAGGCGAGCAAACCTTTTTCGGGCCCGATGAATTCGACGCCGCGCGATTGCAGGGTTTTCACGTTCGCCTGCGTCGCCGGGTGCAACCACATCTTGCCGTTCATCGCCGGCGCCACGAGCACCTTCGCTTCCGGCCGTAACGCGAGCGCAATCGTGCTGAGCGCGTCGTCGGCGATGCCGTGGGCGAGCTTGGCCAGGACATTGGCCGTGGCCGGCGAAATGACAAGCAGATCAGCGGTGTCGGCCAACTGCAGGTGACTCGGCCGCCAATCTCCCTCGCCCGCCTCAAAGAGGTCGATCGTCACGGGATGCTGCGAGAGCGTCTGCAAGGTCA
>JBGOTY010000240.1:0-5897 GCA_041476745.1 Verrucomicrobiia bacterium
CCAAACTCCTCAAACAGCAAGCTGGGTACGATGATACCCTTAACGGCTTCTTCCACCTTGTGACCGATCTGTGCCATCTCAGGGCCGACGCGAGGGAAGCGCTCCAGGAAATGATCGATCCGCTTGTGCGCTGCAGCGTAAGACGGATGGCGCACAATGCGATTGAGATATTCGGCGATTGCGCCGACGTTCTTGGCGATGCTCCACTCGTTATCATTGAGGATGGCAATGAAACGCTTGGTTGTGGTCTTGATGTTGTTGAGCGCCTCATATGTGATGCCGTTGGTGAGAGCCGCGTCACCGGCGATGCAGATGATATTTTCATCCGTCTTGCCATGATCACGCGCTGCGGCCATCCCGAGGGCCGCAGAAAGCGCCGTGCCGGCGTGGCCAGCGCCAAAACAGTCGTAAGGGCTCTCCGCGCGGAACGCGAACCCCATCGGGCCGCCGGTCTGGCGAATCTTGGAGAAAGCCCCGCGTCGGCCGGTCAGAAGCTTGTGGACGTACACCTGGTGGCTGACGTCCCAGACAAACTTGTCCTTGGGAGAGTCGAAAACGCGGTGCAGCGCGATGGTCAGTTCGACCACGCCGAGATTCGGCGCGAGGTGGCCGCCGGTCTTACTCAGCACCGTGATCAGTTCGTCACGGATTTCCTGTGCCAGCGTCTGCAGCTGCTCCATCGTGAGCAGCTTGACGTCAGCCGGCGAATTGATCATGTCAAGATAACGTCCCATTCCAGGCTCCTTGCTTGTCAGAATAACTTCCCACTCTCATCCGCGGACTCTTCTTCACCACTTTCTACGCTTTCGGCTTCAAACGGTTCCAGCGCGACGCTGCCGTCCGTCTTCTTGGTGAGGACCTCGATCTTCTTCTCGGCTTCGTCCAGTTTCTGGCTGCAGAACCGGACCAAGCGGGTGCCTTCCTCATACTTCTTGAGAACGTCCTCGAGCGGCAATTCCGCTTCCTCCATATCGGTCACGATCTTCTCGAGCCGCTGGATGGCCGACTCAAACGTTAGCCCGTTCCTTCTCAGAACGGGCTCAACTCCCTTTTTCTTGCCTTTCATTATACGTCAGTTGAGGAAGATACCACAGAACCGAATGCGCCATCAAGTACCTTGGTTGAAATCTTAGTTCCTGGCTTGACGTGGGTTACGCTGCGGACGATCTCGCCGGTCCCGGGTATGAGCGTAATACTGTAACCGCGCTGCAACGTGGCGTTGGGGCTAAGAAGCTCCAGTTTGTCGTTGGCTTGGGCCAAGCGGTGCCCCGTCTCTTGCCAGCGATAGGCCCACGCCGTGCGGAGGCTCTGTTGGTTGGAACGGACCCGCTGCCGTCCGTTGGCCAGAAGCGCCTCGGGACTGAGTAGTTTGAATTTTCCGGAGGCAGTTGCCAACCGTGATCGCTGCCCTGCGAGAGTCGCGCGGGCAGCGCGCATCAGGCGGTGGCCAGAATCGTCGACTTGCTGTTGGTATTCGCGGATGATTTCCGTCGGTCGGCGAAATACGTAGTTGGAAGCCAGATCGGAAAAACGTTGGCGGGCTGCCGCGAGTCGGAGTCGCAACCCGTTTTGCAGACGCACCTGATACTGCTCGATCCGCTGTTTGAATTCCTCTTTCGCCTTCACGACCAATTCTGCGGCGGCGCTGGGTGTCGGCGCCCGGAGATCCGCAACGAAATCGGCAATGGTGAAATCAATCTCATGCCCAACGGCGGAAATCGTGGGGATTTGGGAACGGGCGAGGGTGCGGGCGAGCGCCTCTTCATTGAAGGCCCACAGATCTTCGAGCGAGCCGCCACCGCGTGTCACAATGAGCACGTCGAGAGGCAGGCGACCGGAGACGTGTAGCGCGTTGAAGTCGTCGATGGCAGTGGCGATTTCCGCGGCGGCGCCTTCGCCCTGCACGCGGACGGGGTGGATGACGATGTGCACATTGGGAAAGCGGCGGTTGATGATGTTGAGGAAATCGCGGATCGCCGCCCCCGTGGGCGATGTGACCAACCCGATGCGCTGCGGCAGGACGGGGATCGGCCGCTTGCGCGACGAATCAAAAAGCCCCTCCTTGGCGAGTCGCTGCTTCAACTCCTCGAAGGCCAACTGGAGGGCGCCGAATCCCTTCGGGAGAAGCTGGCGGGCAACGAGCTGGTATTGCCCGTTCTTCTCATAGACGCCGATGTCACCGAAAGTGATGACCTGTAAGCCGTCTCTCAGCTTGAACCCGACCTTGTCCGCGACGCCACGAAAAAGCACCACAGCCAATTGCGCACCGGCATCTTTGAGTGTGAAATAAATATGGCCGGAGGACGGCGAGCGAACATTGGAGATTTCGCCTTCTACCCACACGCTCGGGAAGCGCTCTTCGAGGAGGTCTTTGACACGGCGCGTCAACTCGGTGACGCTGAGAACTTGTGCCGGGAGAACTGGCATGGGCGTGTTAGTTGAGATGCGACTTCACCCGTGGGAGCGCCTGGCGTGCTTTCTCCCAGTAATACTCATCCGTGACCCAGGCCTTCGGCATGGCGAGCGCTTTCTCCAGGTTGTCGTTGGCTTCCTGCCACCGTCGTCCCGAGGCGAAGGTGATGCCGAGTTCCACGCGATGCGGAACCGTCTGCGGCGCGATCTGGGTGGCCCGTGTGAGATCGTGCACCGCGTCATCCAGGGACGCGGAGGGAAACTTGCCGTAGATCAGCTCGGCGAACTTGCGCAAGACCCAGTTTAACTCGACCATTTCGCGGTTCCAGACGCCCAGCACGTGGTAGCCAAGGTCTTCCTTGTCGTTGAGCTTGATTGCCCGCTCGGCTTCCTGCTGCACTTCATTGGCCAGTTCCACCTTGCGTTTGCCGCCCTCATAAAGCGCGAGCTTGCCGACAGCCACGGCCAGGTAGGCGTGACCTTTCGAGTCGTCGGGCTTGAGTTTCACGGCGGCGCGGGCCAGTTGTTCGGCGTCCACACAGCACTGTTTCTGCTCGGCTGGATCCTTGGAAAGCGTGCTGGTATCCGCCAGCGCTCGCGCGAGTTTCCAGGTGGCCTCGTAACCGTCGGGCGATTGTGTGTGTGCCGCGTGGTAGGCTTTGAGGGCCGCGCCGAGATCGAATTTTGCGAGAGCGGCATCCCCGGCCGCCAGGTCCTGGTCCGCGTGCGCACTCGTAATTGCGCCGAGAAGACAGAACACCAACCAGAGACTATGGCTCATAATCTTCCACGGGGAACTCCGGGTGCATGATCGGCTTGTAACCCCTCGGGAACGGAACGGGGAAAGTGACGATATCATAGACCCCGGTAAATTCGCGTCCGATCCAGCGCACCAATCCTTTTCCCACACCGTACGTCGCCCCCGCACCGCCACCGTGTTCCGAAGTCACCTTGGTGATCTGATTGGGAACTTCCACGATGCCGAACAGTACATTGGCGATGCCACGGCCGAATTTGCGCAAAGCATTCTGGCCCCGTGGGGCTTCGTCAGTTTCGGCCAGCGCGCGGAACGGAAGGAGGAGTGCAAAGACCAGCAACAAACCGAGTAGTTTGGCTTTCATGTGCTCACTATAGCGGGTTGGTGCCTGCGCTTCAATTTCTTTCCCTTGCACGTGGTCGGGGGGCTCCAGTAAGCTGATCGGCACGATGAAGCTGAAAGGCAAGACAGCCTTTGTAACAGGCGCGGCGAAACGGGTCGGGCGTGAGATCGCCCTCGGCCTGGCGCGGCGCGGCGCGAACATCGTCGTTCACTACAATTCGTCGGCAGCGGATGCCCGCCGGACGGTCGCGGAAATCAAGGCGCTGGGGGTGGACGCCATCGCCGTCGGGGCGGACCAGGCCAAAATGGGGGAGGTCCGTGCGGCGGTGAGCAAAGCGGTGAAGCACTTCCGCGATATCCACATACTCGTGGCCAGTGCGGCCGTGTACCAGAAGACACCCTTCGACACGTTGACCGAGCGCGATTGGGATTTTCACATCGACGCCAATCTGAAAGGGCCTTTTCTCTTTGGGCTCGAAGTCGGCCGACACATGCAGGCCCGGAAGATCGACGGCAAGATCATCAATTTCGCTGATTGGTCAGCCATCCGGCCTTACGCGGACTATCTGCCCTACTGCGTTTCCAAGGCGGGAGTGATTTGCCTGACAAAATCACTGGCGAAAGCGCTCGGGCCGAGGATCCAGGTCAATGCGATTGCGCCGGGACCCATCTTGTTGCCGCCGGACTTCACGGAGGAGCAGAAGCAGGAAGTCATCGATGCGACGGTGGTCAAGCGGCTCGGGTCGCCAAAAGACATTGTGAACTCCGTGTTGTTCCTGATCGAAGGCAGCGATTTCATCACGGGCCACACTCTGGTCGTCGACGGCGGCCGCCTGATTGCGGGGGTATGAGGTATGTTCCGGGTCACGAAGCACATTGATTTCTGTTATGGGCATCGACTACTCAATTACGACGGGAAATGTCGGCATTTGCATGGGCACAACGGACGGGTGGAGGTGCACATCGAGGCGGACCAGCTGGATGCGCGCGGGATGGTGCAGGATTTCTCCGACATCAAGGAGGTCGTCAAGAACTGGATCGATGAGACGCTTGACCATCGGATGTTGTTGCACAAGGATGACCCGATTCTGCCGCTGCTGAAACAGCGTGGTGAGTTGTTCCACGTGATGGACGAGAATCCCACCGCCGAGAACATCGCGAAACTCATCTTCAATCGCGCCCGCGCAGAGGGACTGCCCGTTATCGAAGTGCAACTCTGGGAGACGCCGACTTCCTCCGCCAGCTACCGCGGTTGAGTCTTTCCGGCGCCGTTGAAGATGGACGCGAGCGACTCGAGGATGTGCCAACTCACCGTCCCGGCCCGGTCGTGGCAAACGGCAGTCGCTTCAAAACCCCTCCAACAGTCGTCGCCCCGCTCTGCTGGATGTCCTGCTGGTCGATAACGAGAACCGGGGAAATGCTGTCGGTCGTGTGTCCGATTCTCTTGACGTCTTGCGGGATGTTCGAACCGGTAACGATTACTTTGCCCTTCGGCACCTCGCTCTTGACTGAATGGGGTGCGTTGGTTGTGGTGTTGGTCTCCACAGTGGCCGTGACGGGTTTTGGAGTTGGCGCGTCGGCGCGCGCCATCGCGGAGATAAGAAACGCCGTTGCGCAGGCAAGACCCACAAAGTTGCTTCGTCGATCGAGTTTCATGGTCTCAGACCTCTTGTAAGCTGGACTGATTTCCTAAGGAAAACGATACTCCTTCAGGCCGACTTTGCAAGTGCGATTCTCTTTCTCGTCGGACCGGCGGACATCGACAAGCAGATCCACGACAACTGGTGCTGTCATCCCCCTTGCAACGAGTCCGAAACTAAAGCTTCTTGGTGATGCGTGCGTAGATGAAACGACCACGATTTTCGGCGATCGCCGTGTCGTAACCCTCGGTATTCTGCGACGAGAACGGAGGGTTGGTGTCCAGGACGTTGTTCACGCCCACCGTAATGGTAGAATCGTACGGCGCCTGGTAGGTGGCTTGCAAGTCAACGGTGATGAACTCCGTGACTCTCTTGCCGATGAAGCTGTCGCTGTAGCTGCCGGTATAGTTTAGCGTCGGGCCAAACGAAAACTTCTTGACGGGAGCCCAGAAGACGCTGGTGTTGAATTTAATCTTTGGGAAATCGAATTGCCCGGCGTTCTGCGTCGTGGGGGAATCGGACGAAATCTTTTCCCTCCAACTGGCGAGGTACGTGCCGTTAAAGTCATACGTAAAACCACCCACGTCCGTGTCCACTTGGTAATCGGCGCCCAAATCGACGCTGTCAACCTGACGGCTTGTCAGGTTGATGAACCGTTGGTCAATGCTGACGATGGTGCCGGGCGCGCCAAGGGCGATGTCCTGCGCGCTGGGCGGGTTGCGCGTAACGAAAGCGGCCTGCTGCGC
>JBGOTY010000241.1:0-5895 GCA_041476745.1 Verrucomicrobiia bacterium
CACAGGTCGCGACATACCCGCCTTTCTCGGTCCCGCCGGCGATTCCGAACCCCTGTCCGGGTGAGGCTTTCGTCTTACCCCAGCCGAAGGACCGGGCCGCCGCGTCGAGGACAGCGCCACGACGCGCGTCTTTCAAGTTCTTCCGCCGAAACTCCAAAGGATCCATCTTCACGAGGCGCGCCAACTCGTCCATATGCGTCTCCCGCGCGAAATGGTTGGCGGTCGCCGCCAGCGCGCGATACGAGCCCTGCCGCAAAGGTGACTCGACCGGATGAAACTCGATCCGCTGGTTCGCCACTTCGTACGGCGTGCGGATACCCGAACCCCCGGAGTTGTAATTGTGAAACTCCCACGCCGTAACCGTCCCGTCATTGCGTACGCCGCTGGAAATATCGATCACGCCGGCGGGACGGAAATACGCCCACGTGAATTCCTCCTCACGCGTCCACACGACTTTCACGGGTTTACCCGCCGCTTTCGCCAGTCGCGCAGCTTCAACAGCCGTTTCGCCGGTATGTTTGCCGCCGTATCCAGCGCCCGTGTCGGGAACGATGACCCGGACGTTCGTTTCGGGGATACGGAGCGCGTTGGCGAGTTCTGTGCGGACTCCGAAAGGCCGCTGTGAGCCAGTCCACACAGTCAACTTCTCGTCCTTCCACTCGGCAACCGCTGCGCGTGGTTCCAGCGGTGCGTGGGCAATGTAGGCCACCGTGTAGCTCTGTGTCAGTTTCTTGTCGGCGGCCGCAAGTCCTTCCTCCATGGAACCAACCGAATGTCCGGAGCGACCGTCGCTGCCGGTGGAGTTTTTCCTCAAATAATCGAAGATCTCCCGTCTTGAGGGCTGGGGCTGGGATTTCCATTCCGCTCGAATTGCGGCCATGGCCCGCATCGCGCTGCTTTGGTTGGGAGCCGCGACGCCCACGAAGTTACCGTCATGAACGACCGTTACGCCGGGCATCTTCTCCGCCTCTCTCGTATCCGCTGAATCGAGCGTCGCTCGAAAGGCCGCAGGGCGGAGCACCTTCCCACAGAGCATGCCGGCAAGCTTCATGTCGGAAACGTATTTGTGCCGGCCGGTCACGAAATTGTGCCCATCGACTTTTGGAACGGATTGTCCTTCGGTTTTCCAGTGGTCGGCCGGAGTTGTGGGAAGATCGTCCGGAATCGCCGCGGTGATCTTCTGGCCTTTTGAGAGCTGGCCGTAGTCGAACGACCGTTTACTGGAAGGATGGGTGACCTTCCCGTCCGCCACAACAAGTTCCTTACGGTCTACACTCCAGGCTGCGGCTGCCAGATCAATCAAGACTTCTCGCGCTGCTGCAGCCGCCCGTCGCAATCGCGGAGCCATTTGCGGCGTCGTCTGGCTGCCGAACGTCCCCATGTCGAACGGCACAAGGTCGGTGTCGCCCATGACCATGCGGACAGAGGTGACGGGAATGCGAAGTTCTTCGGCGACCACTTGGGTTAATTCGGTGCGGCTGCCCTGGCCGACGTCCACCTTACCCGTGTACGCAGTCACCTTGCCGTCTTCTCCAATATGCAACCAGGCACCGATTTCTTGCGGCAACGGTTGGCCAGACCCGCCGACGCGGCGGTCCCGTGCCCCGGATTCCTGTTGGGCGAGAACCTCACCGCCAGGCAACAACAGGAAGACGATAATGCCTCCGCCAAGTGCCTTGAAAAACTGCCGCCGATTCAGATCGAAATGATACTGGGATGCAACCTGCAGTTCGTAACGCTCCGGCTCCAACCCGATCTCGGAAGGCTGCTCTTCATTCATTTGCCTGCCTCCTTCAACACCTTTGCCGCCTTGCTGATGGCGGCGACGACGCGTGGATACGTGCCGCAACGACAAATGTTGCCCTCCATGAATCGGATGATCTCGGCCTGCGTGGGGTTCGGATTCCGTCGCAACAGGCCGACGCCCGACATGATCATGCCCGAGGTGCAAAAGGCGCACTGCATGGCACCCATGTCGAGGAACGCCTGTTGAAGGGGATGCAGCTTGTCGTCTCGTTCGAGGCCTTCAATGGTTGTAATCTGCTTGCCAACAACATCGCCTGCCTGCGTCTGACAGGAACGTTGCGGGAAGCCGTCAACCAACACCGTGCAAGCCCCGCATTGTCCTTCACCACACCCGTACTTGGTGCCCGTCAGATCGAGATCGTCGCGCAGGACGCTGAGCAGACTGCGCGGTGGGTCGGCATTGGCCCGGAGTTTCTTTCCGTTCACCTGAAGTTCAATGGTTGCAGCCATCAGCCCTCCTCGCGACGAGTCGCTTGTTTCGGAGAAACCCAGAGAGCCATTCAAAACAGCTTTCCGATGGAACCCGCACGCTCGCCATACGCTGGAGTTCAGTGTACGTCCGTCGCCATCAGCCGCAAGCAAAAAGGGGAAGGATCGCTGTGACGGGCAGAATAGTACTTGGGGCGATCAGGATCTCTGCCGATGACTACAACCGGCAAGCATCAGCTTCGGCTGAAATCAGGATCGAAAGGCAGCTACGGCACCAGCCACGCAGTAGTAGCGGGAAAGTGGTGCGCCGCCCATTCCGTGCGCAATGGCGGGCAGCACGTGCGGTCACCAAACGGCGGTGAATATTTACCACTCGACGGCGCGAGGGAACTCAGTCCTCACCGAGTCGTGTTCAGTCGATGACCTTGGCGGATTCAGTGCCATTTCGATTTCAAACGTTCCTGGTTACCTGGCTTGATTCCGATCCAACGGCCCGATCCTCTTTTTTATGAAAGTATTCGCGGACCTTCGCGGCGATCTGGCGGTTCGTCATCTTGTCGACCGTTTCAACGGCGATGATGTGTCCACCGAGTTTGTCTTTCTCGAGGCGCTTTTTTAGCTCGCCCTTGGCCTCTCCGGGACCAAACAGCAAAATGGATTCGGCATCACGAATCTCCGCAATCACCTCATCGTAGTACTTGTTCAAATGGCTCGTAAACTCCCTCTCCCGGCTATCATCGGCTTGAACCTTTTGTGATTCGTAGGAAGTCGTCGAACGCACGCCGGCAACACGTCCGGGCTGCTTTTCCACGTTCGACCTGATCTCCATGGTCTCTTCCCCTTCGGCCGAGACAATCGCGATCACCGCCTTGCGATGATCAATCCACAAACCGGCGGTCGTTTTCATAGATTTCTCCTTTCGAGCATCATCGAGATTGTCTGCCGAACGGGCCTGTGCCTCTTTGCTTTCTCACGGTGACGGCAATGAGGCCGAGATCGGGGTCGGCCAGTTTCGCGAAAGCGGCCCGACTCAGGTCGATCTTAAAACCCTCCCCGAGCAAGCGTTTGGCTGGTCCACGATCCGTGATTTCTACAATCACGCTTCGGTTCTCGTGCGTCACGACGACCTTCGTGCCGAGATCGTAAAACCACGATGCCGCGGTGAGCTTGTCGGGATCGAACCGTTGGCCATTGGCCATCAGTAAACCGCGATGCTTTTCGCCATACCATGATGCCAGGTCAGCGGCCTGACAGGTCAGGCACGAAACCATGAAGAGCGTGGTGAGCACTTCCCTTGCTGATGTGAATAGACTTCGTGACCTCCGCATCCAATGGCGGGCACGTTCCCGGATTCGATCCTCTGTCGGGCAACTCACATTCATCGCGCACCTCCTTGATGAAGCTGTTTGCCGCTACGGTATGAGATTTGTGTTCTACGCACATAAAACCTAGCCCTAAATTTCGAAAAGGCAAATCGCTCGAAAGAACTTGCCCTTGTTCTCCACCGCATGGCCCCATGGCGCGAGCGCGTAGCGCAAGAGGATGCTTGCCCCTACGGCACCAGCCGCACGCGGTAGTAGCGGGCAAGTAAGGTGTCTAAGGCTTCTGGATCTGGTTGCACGGGATGCGGTTTTCCTCGCGCAGGTACTCGATTCTCTGGACAGCTCTTCGTTGACGCGGCCGGGGATCTAAACCAGCGTTCGCTTGCAAGGCGGGGGATGTTCCTCGCCGTGATGCTCCTGAGGAAATTCAGGCAGGGACGAGTTTTTTGACCACACGGGATCAGCTTTTACATAGTGCAGGGTTGACTTGCCGACGCGGTCGTTTGATCACGGATGATGTCTACGCCGGCCGAAGAATCGATAGGCGGGCTTGGTGTCCGCTTTCCAGAGCAAACGGACGAGATGAAACTGACCGGCGTGCTCGGCCAGCATCAGCGCGGTTTGACCGTCGGGGCCTTTGGCTTCGAGATTTGCACCATGGCCGATCAATACCTCGACGAAATCCTCACGGCCATGTTGCACGGCGAGCATCAGGGCGGTCATTCCGTCGGAAGCGACGGCATTAACGTCTCCACCCTGGGCAAGCGCTTCGTTCAGCGAACTCGAGTCGCCTTGTTGCACCGCAAGAAGCAGGGAAGCGCTGGCTTTTTCTCGTTGCTTCGCTTCGGCGGGAGGCGCTGGTCTGGACGGAACGATCACCCGTGCCGGACACAGTGGGCAGTCCACAATCATCCCCACGGCGGATTCGTCGATCACCATGCTCTTGCCGCAATTGGGGCATTCAAACAGGATATCGCTGGGCGTGATGGCGATTTCTGGTATTGTCGGGCCGATGTGAAGCGTATCCATAACGTCCCTCCGCGACAGTAGGAACCAATACATACCAACTTCGGTCATTGGCTGGCAAGCATTACCTGCATGGTCTAAAAGACTTCGGCGGCGCGATGCACAACCCTGTCCCAAGCCAGCGGGGTTCCCCCCGTGAACAGGGTTTCGGCATGACGCTGTGGCGATTCGTGAGCCATCCGTCAGCCGGAAAGGTCGCCTCGTCAATCCTGGACGATTTGCGAACCATGCGGTTTGAGGTGGTCAGAGCTTGATTGTCTCGCCCTACGGCACCAGCCGCACGCGGTAGTAGCGGGCGGGTTTGTTGGTCGCGCCGCCCACATCCAGATAGTTGGTCGCCGTCCCCAGCGTGTTGGTGACAATGAACAGGTCGGTGAAATTGTTCGTCTGGTAACTTCCATTGAGAGCACCACCGGTCCGCTGCAGTGCGTTGGTCTTGCCGCTGCCCATCGTCCAATTGATCAGGACATTGTTGCCACCCTTGACGGCGCTGGTGATCCGGAACGATGAGGCGCTGTTGGTCGGATCGGTGCCGGCCAGGAACTCCTGCAGGTTGCTGAACCCGTCCCCATCGCTATCGTGGCTACCCACCGTCGGGTCCAACGGATCGAGATTGTACTGCTGTTTCCAGCCGTTGGGGATGCCGTCGCCGTCGGCGCTTAGGTTCGGGTCGAGCGTCATCGCGCTGATACTGGTCGTGCCGCCGGTGCGTTGGAACAGGCCGCAGACGTTGGTCATCACCAGCCGATCGGCCACCAACGTGCCCCCGCTCATCAGGAACTGTCCATCGCGCACTTCCAATACCGCGTTGTGCGCCGCGTTGGTGACAAACAGCGTGCTGCCGGACATCATGACCATGCCCACCGCTCCCAGCCCACAATCGCCCACCACCAGGTTGGAATCGACCGTCACGACCCCACCGTTCATCACCAGGGTGCCGTTGTTGCCGGCGCTGGCGCCGACCAACAGCGCTGGGGTTCGGACCGTGCCGTTGGACACGAGCAGGGTGCCGTCGGCTCCATAGGCGACCACGATGCGGTTGTTCGCGATGGGGTCTTCGATTGGCGGCGGTGGCCCGACCAACACATCCAGCGTGCCGCCGTTGATTGTCGCGGTATGGACGCTGCGGACCACAAAGCCGCCCTGCACCACCACATGACCATTACTGGAGACGGTGAAACTGCTGGAGCTACCGGCGGTGGTGTCTCCGACGATAATGCTGGCCGCCTGCACCAGGCCGCCCGAAACCGTCACATGGGCCACGCCGCCGGTGCCACCGATTGTCCCGTCGTTACCGATGCCGAAGGTGCCG
>JBGOTY010000242.1:0-5861 GCA_041476745.1 Verrucomicrobiia bacterium
CTGACCATGGTCGCGGAAATCACATCACCGGAATCTGCGGGATCAAACCCTTTGAAATCTGCCCCGACAGAATACAGCACGTTGTTGTGAAGCTGTGCAGCGTACACCAAAGTCCCGACCAACATCACGGCGACAACGACTGCTGTTGGGAACCGTGAAGTCGCCAGGGGCGAGCGCATCGTGAGGCGTTCAGAGATCTACGGTTTCTTTTCTGGTGCGGGGGCGGTCGTGGCCGCCTCATCTTGCGGCTTTTCCACCGGGGCTGGCGTTGCGGTTGCGGGGGTCGCCGGGACTGTTTCGGGTGAGGCCGGTGCGAATGGCTGCGCTGCGAGCGGGAACGCCGATTGTGGCGCGGGCGTCATTGGCATCGTCGCCAGGGAGCGCTGCATCAGCGAGCCGCCTCCTTTTCCGCGGTGCGAATGCAGCACGGCCAGGATCAATGTTGTTGCCAACAGTGCGCACGCACAATAGATCGTCATACGCACCAGCGCGGTGGTCGTGCCTGCGCCGAAGACGGTTTCGGTTACGCCGCCGCCAAATGCCGCGCCGACGCCCTGTTCCGACGACTTTTGCATCAGCACCAGCACGATCACAAATAATGCCACCAACACATGCACCGCCGTTAGAATTCCAATCAAAATATTCATGAGTCTTTCTTTCGTTTGCAGGGCGGTTTCAACCCGCCGCCGCGCCAACCCCACCCATTATATCGCCGCTTTAACAATGTCCGCGAATCCTTTCGCTTCCAGACTCGCGCCGCCAACCAGCGCTCCGTCGATGTCGGCCTGACCCAGCAATTCCTTCGCGTTCGCCGCTTTTACGCTGCCACCATACTGAATGCGCACCTTGTCGGCCACCGACGAGTCGAACATGGCCGCGAGCAGCTCGCGAATGAACGCGTGTACTTCCTGCGCCTGTGCGGGCGTGGCCGTTTTCCCCGTGCCAATCGCCCAGACGGGCTCATACGCGATCACGGTGTCGAGCATAGCATCTTTGGTGAAACCTGCAAGACCGCCCGTTACCTGGTCACGCACAACCGCTTCCGTCTGCCCGGCTTCACGTTGCGCGAGCATTTCGCCGACGCAGACGATCGGGCGAATGCCATTGGTCAGTGCGGCTTTGGCGCGCTTGTTGACCCCTTCGTTTGTTTCGCCGAAGAACTGCCGCCGCTCGCTGTGACCGACGATGGCATAACGAACGGCCAACTCCTTGAGCATCGAGGCGGCAATCTCACCTGTGAACGCGCCTTCCTTTTCCCAATGCACGTTTTGCGCCCCAAGCTGGATGCTCGAGTCCTGGAGCAGGGTGCTCACCGCGTAAAGCGCCGTGAACGGCGGACAGACAACGGCCTCCACGTCCGAATCCCCCACCCCGACGAGTTCGCTTTTGAGTCCGTTGATCAGGGCGAGTGCTTCCGCCGCTGTTTTGTACATCTTCCAGTTGCCTGCGATAATCGGTTTGCGATTTGAATTCATTGACTTTGCCCGATTGATGATTACTTGTCGCTAAGTGCGGCCACGCCGGGCAATTCTTTCCCTTCCAAAAACTCCAGCGATGCCCCGCCGCCGGTACTGACGAACGTGACCTGCTTGTCCACGCCCGCCTTCTTCGCGGCCTTTGCGCTATCGCCGCCGCCGATAATCGAAATCGCATTCTTGTTCCCGGCCACGGCCTTGGCAACCTCAAACGTGCCTTTCGAATACTCGGGAATCTCAAAAATGCCCATCGGCCCATTCCAGACGATGGTCTTCGCCGACGCGATCTCTTTCTTGTACCGCGAAATCGTCCCGGGTCCGATGTCCACGCCGCACCAACCGTCTTCAATGCTCGGCCCGTCAGTAACACGGGTCATTGCGCCTGCGGTGGGCTTGGTCGCTTGTAGGTGATCGCTCGGCAGGAGGAACTTCTTGCCTTTCGCCTTGTCGAGTAACGACTTCGCCATTTCGAGTTTGTCGTTCTCCACGAGGGAATTCCCCACCCCAAATCCTTGCGTCTTTAAGAAAGTGTACGCCATCGCGCCGCCGATGAGAATCGCATCGGCCTGCGTAAGCAAGTTCTCGATGACGGCAATCTTGTCCGAAACCTTGGCCCCGCCGAGGATGCAGACGAATGGCCTTGCAGGGGAACTAAGTGCCCCTCCCAGGTATTTCAGTTCTTTCTCCATCAGGAAGCCAGCTACGCAGTTACCCCCACGCTTCTTGATGATTTGTGCCACACCTTCCGTTGAGGCATGGGCGCGATGCGCCGACCCAAAGGCGTCGTTCACGTACGAATCGGCATTCTTCGCGAGCTTCTCGGCAAACACGGGATCATTCTTTTCTTCCTCGGCGTAGAAACGGAGGTTTTCCAGCAAAACAACGTCGCCGGGCTGCATGATGCCGATCGTTTTGTCCACCTTCTCGCCGATGCAATCGTCCACGAAGGCAACGGGTCGGCCGAGGATCTCCGCCAGACGCTGCGCCACGGGCCGCAGGCTCTGCTTGGGGTCGCGCTTGCCTTTCGGACGGCCAAGATGCGAGCACAGGATGACCTTGGCCCCACCCTTCACCAGATGATCGAGCGTCGGCACGGTCGCCTTGATGCGTTTGTCGTCGGTAATCCCGCCGGCGTCATCGAGCGGCACGTTATAATCCACGCGCACCAGCACGCGCTGGTTGCGAAAGTCCTTTAAGTCTTCAATGGAAAGCTTCGCCATAGTTCCGAATCTCCACAGAATCACCACAAACGAGGTCTGAGCAGGGTATCGAATCACGCCACTGAGTCAAACTCAAAAGGCGACGGCTGCGCAGTACCTTTCACCAGGCTGCCTTGGTAGCCATTCCCGGCCTGTCCGCTCATCAGCATACTGATAGGAAATGGACATGCGGAACGGAGAAAAAGGCCGGAAGCGAATTAGTTTGATTGGGTTGTTGGGGATTCTGGTGTTGATCATGGGCGGGTGCGAAGCGTCGCCAGTGAATTCCTATAGCAGTAAGCGTTCACTGTTGGGACCTTCTGGTTACTCGTCTTCGATGAACGGACAGACAAATTCTACCGGCACTGCTGCGCCGAAGCCATAAGCGACCTTCACGTGAGATTCACGAGCCGTTGCGATCGCGAGGTGATTCCGCTAGACTCTCGCACATGACGACGGCAAAGCTTTCCCTCCACTCGATCCAACAGGCGAGTGAACGGATCAGCAAATTCATAGCGCGGACGCCTTGTGAATTCTCCGTTGGCTTGAGCGAGATGCTTGGGGCGCGCGTCTTCGTGAAGCTCGATAATCTGCAGGCCACCGGCTCGTTCAAGGAACGCGGCGCGGCCAACAAGCTCCTGCAACTCACCGCCACGGAACGGAAACATGGAGTGGTCACGCCCAGCGCCGGCAATCACGGGTTGGGCGTCGCGTACCAGGCAAAGAAGCTCGGCATCCCGGCCACGATAGTTATGCCCAAGGGTGCGCCGCTTATCAAGCAGTCGAACGTCCGCCGTCTCGGCGCAACCGTCGTGCTTCACGGCGATTCGTATGCGGATGCGCTCACCAAGGCTCGCGAGATCGAGCGCGGGGAGGGTCGGGTATTTATCCACGGGTTCGACGACCTCGCCGTGATCGAAGGACAAGGAACGCTCGGGTTGGAAATTGTTGGGAGCGTGCCGAATCTGGACGCGGTGATTGTGCCGGTCGGCGGTGGCGGATTGATTGCGGGCGTAGGCACGGCGGTGAAGGCCCTGCGGCCAAGAGCGAAAATCATTGGCGTCGAGCCCGAGCGGTACGCGTCGATGGTTGCGGCATTGAAGACCCACAAACCTGTCACCATTGAAGTGGCGTCGACCATTGCGGACGGGTTGGCTGTGAATTGCGTCGGCGTGAATGCGCTGGCAATCGCGGCACCGGTGATCGACGAGATGGTGACGGTTACGGAAGATGAGATCGCGAAGGCGATTCTTATGTTACTTGAGGTGGAGAGAACTGTCGTTGAAGGCGCGGGCGCGGCGCCGCTGGCGGCAATGTTCACGGGCAAAGTGGATTTACGCGGGAAAACCATCGTGCTGCCGTTTTGCGGGGGCAACATTGACGTGAATATGATGTCCAATATCATCGAGCGCGGCCTGGTGAAGGATGGCCGATTGGCCTGGCTGCGCACATTCGTCAGCGACAAGCCCGGCCAACTCGCCGCCATCGGCCGTATCATCGCCGACCAGGGCGCCAGTGTGAAGGACGTGCACCACAACCGCTCGTTCGGTCGCGTCGAGCCCGGCGGCGTGGAGATCGACTGGATTCTGGAAACCCGTGGCCACGATCACATCGCCGAGTTGGTCCTCAAACTCCGCGAGAAGAAAATCCGCGTGTTGACGTTTGAGAACGTGTAGCAGCCTGTTCCCTAGCCCAGGATCTTCGCGGTCTTCAACAGCGAACGGATACGATCGTCGAGGGCCTTCTGATCGGTCGCGAAGGAGTAGAGCGCGCTGAGATTCATCAAGGCGTCCAACCCGACTTTGCCGGACGCAAGGCGATCCTTCCAGGTCGCATAGACGGGAATTTTGCCGTCCTTCGTTGCGGTCTGGATGTCAGCGGCGGACCAACGCGGCAGGAAACCACCCAACCCGGCCTTCTCGAAATGCGTCTGCAGGCCGTCAGGTGTCAGCGCATCGAGATTTTTGCGGAGCAGGTCTTCAACGACAGCTTGGAATGGCGGCGGTACGTTCCAAAGTGTTTCTCCGCCAAATTGCCCAAGCGTCACTCCACTGGCGAGCGGAACAGTGGGGTCGTTGTTCACTTGAGACGTCACCTGTGGGCGCGGGTGGGCGCGGTACTCGGCGGCGGCCTTGGTTGGCATCGTGAAAACGTCGACCCCGGCGAGGTCGCCAATTTGGTCACCCGAACGGATGCTGGCGGCGATGAGTTTCGTTTTTGTGCGGCCTGCCTTGCGGAGGTTGAGCAATTCACGCTGAGTGGCCAGCGTCGCCTTCTCGCCAACATTACGACCATCCCCCAACTTGTTATCGGCCACGACCGAGTTCAGCCGCCCGAGGAACACATTTACGTAGTCGGGCTTGGTCAGTAAGGCGGCAACGTAATTGTGTCGCGCGGAAAAGCCGAGCGTAAAGTTGAGCGGGATGCCCGCCTGTACGAGCTTGCGCGCGCTGAGGTAGCCTGCCGGCGTCAGCGGCACTTTCACATAGAATCGTTCGGGACAAATCGCGAAGTAGCGTTTGCCGTAGGCGACCGTGCGCTCGACATCGTTGGAAAGATCGGTGTGCAGCTCGACGCTGACGAACGCGTCGAATCGGTCGACGAGACGGAGCGCGTGATGGGCGTTCAGGATGAACGCGATTTCCAGGATGAGATCCGCCTCGGTGACTTTCGGCGCGACCTCGATGACAACACGGGCGGCCTTGGCGACAAGGTCATCGTAGATGCCCTTTTGGATTTCCTTGTTGAGCAGCGTGTTGTTGGTCGTCAACGCATCGAACGACGAATTCCACAACTTGGCCGCCTCATCGATGTCACCCGTGTCGAGCCACAACCGCGTCCCCGCGTCGCGCACTTTGCGCCACTCGGGATCGTCTTTCGCCGTCACGGCGGGTTTGCCAAATTTGTGGGCAAATCCTTCCCGAACAAATTCATGCACTTGAGTATCCAGTTTCATCATGACCAATTTCCTCCTGGCAAAAGCCACTGTAATTTCACGCCATGTATTTGTCGTCGGAATTCATTCGCGCGTCAAGTCGCGACCATTCGTCGGGTCAGTCAGTTGACAGAGTCCGCACTGTGGGCGAGCTTAGGGGATGAGAAGAGCCCGAAGGAGGTTCGGGCGCGTCGCAGTTAGATGTCTCATTATGGCCCTGGCCTACCTGGCGAGCGCCGGCGCGGCGCGGCC
>JBGOTY010000243.1:0-5852 GCA_041476745.1 Verrucomicrobiia bacterium
CTCGCTTATTCCGCGGTATGCAGAGTTGGTTTATTACGGATTTTGGTTCAGCCCCGAGCGCGAGGCGCTGCAGGCGCTCGTTACTGAGAGCCAGAAGAACGTTACCGGTACCGTGCGGCTGAAGCTCTACAAGGGCAACATCATCACGGCAGGTCGGAAGAGTCCGCTCTCGCTTTACAATCCGTTCATCGCGACGATGGAAGCCGACAAAGGCGCTTACAACCAGACCGACGCCACCGGTTTCATCCGGTTGAATGCCCTGCGCCTGCGAACGCGCGCGGCGGTGCTGAAAAAGGCGAAGAAGAAATAACCTCGGGCCTACTTCGCGGCGAGAGCAGTTTCAATCGCGGCAATCACTGCGGGTGAGTCCGGGGTCGTTTGTGAGTCAAAACGCTTGAGGATGGTGCCGTCGCGGCCGATGAGGAACTTGGTAAAATTCCATTTGATATCGCCGGGGAACGGCGAATCATTGCCGGCCAGTGTCGTGTAGAGCGGATGGCGCTGCGGACCGTTCACGTCGATCTTGTCGAACAGCGGGAAGGTGACGTTGTATTTGGTGGAGCAGAAGAGCTTGATCTGTTCGTCGGTGCCCGGCTCTTGCGAGCCAAACTGGTTGCAAGGAAACCCGAGGATGACGAGGCCCTTGTCCTTGTATTTCTCATAGACGGCCTGGAGGGCGGCGTATTGCGGGGTGAAACCGCACTTGGAGGCCACGTTGACGACGAGGAGCACCTTGCCCTGATACGCGCCTAGGGATGTGTCCTTGTGATCGATGTCTTTGACGGGAATTTTGTAGAGGGGCTGCGCGTGGGTGGTCATGGTTTGTATGAGGAATGACGCCGCGAGAAGCGCGAAAGTTTTCATGCCAGCATGGTAACACGGTGCGGGGCGATGCTCAAGCGGCAACGGTTGCGCACTCGAATAGACCAGGTGACGAATTGACTTTTCGTTCTGGTAGCTATTTCCGCTTCAGGAAACGGAACGAGAGCAGGCAACCGAGGCCCAGAGCAACGAGTCCAAGCGTGCCTGGTTCGGGGACAGTGATTGTTGCCGACAAGGCCGTGGTATCTTCATTTGCCCCATTGCCGCCATCGCCGACCACAAAATCAATGGTATCTCCCGCAGTGATGGTCTGAGGCCCCGAGTAGGATGTTGGGCTAGGGCTGCCGGTCACGTTTGAATTGAATATCGAGATGCCATTGTGGAGAACATGCACATCGCTTGAATCACCTAACGAACTGAGGCCGGAAAACGTGGCGGCAATGCCAAACGTTCCCGAGGAAGGTGCCGTCCAGCGGACAATGGCAATCCGGTTGCTCTGACCGCCCTCTTCGGCCAGTTGTCCTGGTTGGTACGTGGTAAACGCGGCGGTGATCGGATTCGCCGTCCCATTATGCAAGATGAACGGATTGCCACTGCTGGTTGCTGGATCGCCTAACCAGCCGCTGAGACCAGTGCCGAACCAGCTGTTTGTGTTGATGGGATCCAGATTAAAGGCTGAACCGAGACCATACGACCAGCCATAGCTCCAAGGGCTATTGGGATTGCTGCTGCTGGAAAAGTCCGCAGCGGCGTCGTAGGCCGACGCGGCGCTGGGCAGGGCGATCACGGCGAGGCAGACCAATGAGGCGAACGTTGCGATGAGTGTGGATTTCTTGGATGTTGTCATGACAGGACTCGCTTTTCTGCCTGCGTTTGCAGGCGGTTGGTTGGTTTGTATTTCTGCTATGTGGCTGGCGTTGTTCTCGCTGGAACAACGCCACAATTTCGAAAAATAAGTGACTCGCGCATACACTTCGTGCCGCCGTCATAGGACTGCGTTCAGCTGCTGATGGAATTCTTGGTTGGCTGGGGATTGAGGTAAAGAAGGATGGGCACGAGTGAAGGCAGCCAAATAGGAGATTGGCTGGAGTCGCCAGCACGGGGACACCCCCGCACGCTTCATCTCGATCCAAACAGGCCTCTCCCCTCGATTTGCCTACAACCGCAGCTCGCAACTGCGGTCTCCGGAGCTAGCAGAACACTTGTTTGCAGGGCAAGTCAAGCAGATTGACGCTGCGGTTCGGCGAGGGCACGCCGAGCGAGACTTGTTGAATCACGGTAGTGGCAAGAAGGTCAAACAAACAGGGGCAGGCACTTCGAGGGTCTGGCCGGCGGCTTTGAGGCGGCCGGTCGCGGGGTCGATGCGGAAGACGACGATATTGTCCGAATTTTGATTGGCGGCCAGCAGAAAGTTGCCGCTTGGATCGATCCCGAAAGCGCGCGGGGTTTTGCCCAGCGTGGGCTGGTGCTCGACGGGGGTCAGCTTACCGGTGCTCTCGTCCACGGCATAAACGGCGATGCTATCGTGGCCGCGGTTTGAGCCATAGAGGAACTTGCCATTTGGGAGGATGCCGATCTCAGCCGCAGTGTTGGCGGCCGTAAGTTTATCCGGAAGTGTGGAGACGATCTGCGATTCCTTTAGAGCGCCACGAGACGCATCGTAATCAAAGGCGGTGATGGTGTTGTTCAATTCGTTGATGACGTACAGGTGGCGGCCATTGGGAGACAAGGTAAAGTGGCGTGGACCCGCGCCGGGTGCAAGGGAAGCGGAGGATGGATCGTTTGGGGTGAGGGCGGCCGTTTTCGGTTCAAGCTGGTAGATAAGAAGCTTGTCGAGTCCGAGGTCGGCGCAGAATGCCCGGCGATTGGCGACATCGAACCCGACCGCGTGGGCATGCGGCCCTTCTTGTCGTTTCGGGTCGGCGCTTGAGCCATGGTGCTGGATGAACGCGCCTACCGCACCGAGAGAACCATCTCCTAGTAGGGGAAACGCAGCCACGCTGCCGCTACCGTAATGCGCCACGAGAACACATTGGCCGGACCGATCCACCGCAAGGTGACAGGGACCCTGACCGCCGGAGTTTTGTTGGTTCAGCAAGGTCAGCTTTCCCGTTGTCGGGTCGATCGTGAAAGCGCTGACCGCGCCGTTGGGCGTGTTTTCAAATCCGCCGCTTTCACGGACGGCGTAGAGAAAGCGATGGTTGGGATGGATGGCCAGGAAAGCGGGATCGGTTGTCTCTGCGGCGATTCCGAAAGAAGTCAGCGCGCCCGTGGCGGTATTGAGGCGGCATAGATAAATTCCTTTGCTCCTGGCACTCGCGCGGGTCCCGATGTAGACGAGGCATTCGCCATGGTCGGGCGGTGAGGGGATGGCATCGAGGCCCAGAGCGAGTCCGGCGGCTAGATTCATGAGCAAGAGCAAGCAGGGGATGAAGGAAAGTTTCCGGTGCACGGCAGCCACGATAAGAGAAACAGACACATAAATCGACCGAAAACTATCGACGCTTATTGAGTGATGAAATAAGTAGGGCGACATCTGGATTGATGCGGAGTGGGCGTTGGATTAGCGTGTATGCCATGGCGCGACCATTGCGAGTGGATGTGACGGGAAGATGGTATCATGTAACCGCCCGGGGCAACGAGCGGAAGGCCGTTTTCCGTGATGAACAGGATCGGCGGCGGTTCTTGGAATTGCTGGAGGAATTCGTCGGGCGATTTGACTTAGTGTTGCACGCCTATGTCCTGATGGATAATCATTATCATCTTCTGGTGGAAACGCCGCAGGCCAATCTTTCGTCAGCGATGCAGTGGTTGGGGGTCAGTTATACGGTCGGATTCAATCATCGCCATCGTCGGGCCGGTCATTTGTTTCAGGGACGGTTTCGGGCGATTCTGTTGGAAGATACGGCGGCGATGGAGGTGAGTCGTTACGTTCATCTCAACCCGGTGCGCGTGCGCGGGCTGGGTTTGGATAAGACGGGGCAACGACGATCGCGACTGGGGATGATGAACGAACCTGATCGCAAGCTGGTGCGGGAGCGGTTAGTCCGATTGCGGGCGTACCGTTGGAGTTCCTGCCGGGCGTATGTGGGCAGGGCGCGCCGACCGAAGTGGTTAACGACGAGTGGAGTGTTGGGGATGTTGGGGAAAGAGAGTCCCGTCGAGAGGGAAAGGCGGTACCGGCAGTTTATGGAGACGCCTTTGCGGGATGGGTTGCTGGAAAGTCCGTGGGAACGACAGGAGGCTGGTGTGTTGTTAGGAGCAGTGGAGTTTGTGCGGCGGTGGCGTGATCGGGTTCAGGGCGATGCGCGGGAACAACCGCAGTTGAAGCGATTGCAGCAGCGACCAGGACTGATGGAGGTAGTGCGGGCTGTCGAGTTGGTTAAGGGCGAACGGTGGGAGCGATTTCGTGATCGCCACGGTGATTGGGGGCGGGACTTGGTGGCATATGTGGCGCGACGGCATTGCGGGGTACGCCTGCGGGAACTGGCGGTAGCAATCGGCGGGTTGGACTACGGCAGCGTAGCGGTGGCAATCCAGCGATTCGCCAAGCGGTTGAAAAGCGATCGTTCCCTGCGCCAACACTATCACCAGGTGAGGACCCAATTGTTGCAATGATTAGATGTGACCCCAATTCCGTCTTGAATTATCTGGATTTTAGGCTCATTTCCTACTACAATTATAATCGCAACGTACGCGTGGGAGAGTTGTTATGAAAACTAGATCGTTCTTCCTTCCTGTTACACTTTTGGCGTTGGTCATTTTGTCGATGATTTCGACGTGCCGCGGTACACTCGTCACATTCGACGAACTCCCGTTAAACACGGGTAGTGCATCATTTCTTCAGAATAACTATCAAGGACTTGTCTGGAGCAACTTTGGGGTCGTGAATGCGATTCTTTATACCAGCCTCCATGGGGTGAGCGGTACCTACTACGGGATGGCATCGGCTTCGAACGTTGCCTTCAACGCCGTTGGTAATCCCGCCGAGATTGATTCAGCCACCAATTTCAATTTCCTCGGTGCTTACTTGACCGGCACATGGAACAGCAACCTGAACATCGAAGTTCAGGGATTTAGCGGCGCAACCTTGCTGTACGACACAACGGTCGTAGCCAGTGCGACAAGCCCGACTCCGTTCACGTTCAATTACCTGAACATCGACCGGCTTTATTTCAATTCGTTTGGCGGTCAGAGCGCAGGTTTTTCCGGCGGCGGGGAAAACTTTGAGATGGACAATTTCACCTTCGAGTTTGTGCCGGAGCCTTCCGCGCTCCTGCTCTGCCCCCTCCTCAAACGCAAGCGGGCGTGAACAACGGCAGGCGGGCCGTTGCGACCGCAGGACGACGAGGTCGCGTTTCGTCTGACTCAGCTTGCCCTCCAATTCCTGTATATCGTAAAGCGATAGTTATTGCTGGACACGGGGGCGGGGAAAGAGTAGAGTTCGGCGGTTCTTTGAGAAGGCGGTCAGGACAGGGTGTTTGTCTCGGGGAGGCCGCGGTCAGCGCCCGCGGCTACAGGGAGAAGAAGGGGGCGTAAAAACATGCTTTCTGCGAAACGAACCCGAATTGCCATATCGTGTTTTATATCGCATCCTGCTCAAGGATAGGGACTTGTGGCGCGGGAGATCAATTTTTGATTCGGGTTCGTTTGGCGCGAAAACCATATAGCGGCGTTTGCTGCGGGAAGACGACGTGCAGCGTCTCGTCAGACTCGGCTCCGTCCGACTCGGCTTGTTATCTGGGATTTTTGAGGGTATCCACCAGAATGATGGTGACAGAGGACGCTGGAAAATTATTGTTGCCAATTGAACTGTTTTGCGTATAGTTTTTGGCAGCTAGCATATGGAAGAAGAGCGCAGTGAGATTGGTGGAATGTCAGTCACGCCTTGTTTGCCTGGTGGCAGTCCGAAACCCGACGAGCGGGAACAGTCACTGAAGCCTCCCTACCGCAGCAGAAGGAAATAACTAAACGCCTATGGCAACCAAGCTATTCGTGGGCAACCTGTCGTTCAACACGACCGAAGGCGA
>JBGOTY010000244.1:0-5849 GCA_041476745.1 Verrucomicrobiia bacterium
ATTTCAGCAAGGCGTGGTTGGCCGTCAACACCAACCCCGATAATCTCAACGGCCAGATCGCTGATGCGGCGCGCGGCGCACATCTGTTTATCGGACTTAGCGGCCCCAAAGTGTTTACCGCCCAAACTCTGAAGACCATGGCCAAAGATCCGATCGTGTTTGCGATGGCCAACCCCGTCCCGGAGATCAGGCCCGAACAAGCGGCGCCCTACGCGCGTATCATCGCCACGGGTCGCAGCGACTACCCAAACCAGATCAACAACGTCCTCGCATTTCCAGGCATTTTCCGCGGGGCGCTTGACGCCCAGGCCCGCGAGATCAACGAACCGATGAAACTGGCGGCCGCCAATGCCATCGCTGCCTGTGTTTCCGACGACGAACTCAACGAAGAATACATCGTTCCCAGCGTCTTCGACAAACAAGTTGTCCGCCGGGTCGCCCACGCGGTGCAAGAAGCCGCCTACGCCAGCGGGGCCGCCAAACGCCGGCGGCTCGCAAACCAGGAAGGTGCCACGCCGATTCCGGGGCTTCAGACGACGGGGTGGGACGAGCCCGAACCACTCGCGGGAAAAGTTATACCGTTCGGGCAACCGGCCGCGCCCCCGGTGGGAAAGCGGCCGCGGCTTGTTCGGAGGGAGGCAACGTCGAAAGGAAACGTCCGCTTGTCGACCACTGGGCAGCCGGGTTCACGCGTGCGTGTTTCCCCTCGATAGGACTTTTCCAAACACGAAGCTCCTCGGAGGGGGGAAGGTGGGCCCTCGCCGCATCTCGCGGTGGTAAGGACCGCATCGATGTTCGTGTTGCGACCGGACTCGTCGAGGATTTGACCGAGCGCGCGGAGGAACGTCCGCACATTGGCCATCGGGGAGGTTTACGACATCTAACCGATCCGCCAAATCCGGCCTTTTAGCGGACCGAAACCTACCCCGATCTCGATATTGAAGTCGTCGAGCAGGCGCAAGCGGACGACGGTCTCGCGCGGTATTACCGGATCCGGCTTGTCCCGCAAAGACTGGTGCTGGAGGCGGTCAGTCCGCGGGTCCGCAGGGTTGGTACCACGTCAGCTATCTTGCCGCCAACCAAACGCCCAAAACCAGGCAAAGCTACCGAGTTCACACGGCTGCATTTCTTGTTCAGGTGCGCTCTTCCCGGCCTCGGGTGGCACCACGCCAACTATCTTGCGAGGTTTTCCACCAGCGTGGCCAATTGGTTGAGCCTGCCCTCGATGATTGCCGGCAAGCCGCGAATGAGGTGATGCAGTTGGCCGGCGGGAAACTTGCTCTTCAGTGGAGCCGCCAATTCTCATAACTTCCTCCTATCCACCCCCCCAGCGGAGTAGCGTAGAATTTTGGCTGGCAAATGCAAGTGAAATCTTTCACATAGTTGGCCACGCGTGCGTCTGGTGCCGAAGGCGCGCAATCCCCCAAGGTCGTCGACCGGATCCTGCTCGGGGGTGAATGTGGCCTCCAGGCATCTGCCATCGCCGACCTGCGCACCGAATGTACGCCACAGCACCCGTCCGTCCGCCGCCGCCACGTGCAGTTGGTGTCGCAAGCTGCGAGCGCGTAGTGCGCCGCATGCCGAAAACAGGTTGGCCGTTCATTGCTTCCGCAACGGTCGGCGTGGCGACCTCGCAAGGTTCGCTTCGATCCAACGATTCCAGGCCCATGGGCACGATCGCGTTCTCCTCGGCCACGCTGTTAAATGTGGCCAAACTCGAAGTGCCCCTTGCCTCCACTGTCACGGCAAGAGAGGAGTCGGACCCCGGCACGGTGCTCATCAGCAACGCCTGGTGTCGCAGTTTGGCATCAACAGTTCCGAAACGTCACAGACGAGCATTGGCTGCCTCGCTAGGACTCGAACCTAGACAAACTGATCCAGAGTCAGTTGTGCTACCATTACACTACGAGGCAGTCGTTGTGGTCGCTAGAAGAGTAGAACGGGGAGAAAAAGGTGTCAAGCCCGCCAGCCTGTTGCGAATCGGCTAGTTGAGCCGCATGGGCATCAGCACGTACAGGAACGGGGCATTGACCTTGATGACGCCGGGGCTCAATTCGTCGGTCAATTCCACAAAAACCTCGTCGGCATCCAGATTGCGCAGCGGATCCATCATGTATTGCGGATTGAAGGCAATGGTGATCTCCTTGCCTTTGTAGTTGATGGAAAGCGTTTCCTTGGCTTCGCCAACTTCGGGCGTGGTCGCGGTGATCGTGAGGGTGTTCTTGGCAAAATTGAGCTTCACGGACTGCGACTTCTCGCTGGCCAAAATCGAGGCACGGCGGAGCGCTGCCAGCAAGAGTTCGCGTTCCAGCGGAACGCGCTCCTTCGTCTCGGTCGGAATCACCTGGCGGAAATTCGGGTACGTGCCTTCAATCAGCTTGGAGACCAGCGTGGTGCCGTCCAACTCGAAAATAATCTGGTTTTCACCAATGGAGAGCTTTACGTCGCCCTTGTCGGTGAGGAGGCGTTCCAACTCAGCTACCGCCTTGGTGGGCAGAATCAACTCGGCTTCAGCGCCTTTTGGCACCTCGATGTCGTGCTCGATGAGCGCCAGACGGCGACCGTCAGTGGCCACAACCGTGAGTTTATCGCCTTTGAATCCCATAAAAACGCCGTTCAGGACATAGCGTGTTTCGTCGTTGGAAACGGCGTACGCGGTTTTTTTCAGCATCTCCCGCAGCACGGCTTGCTCGATTTTCAGCGCCTTACCCGCACCGGACTCTGGAAACCGCGGAAACTCCTCCTCGGGTAATCCCATGATCTTGTAGAACGACGACCCGCAGCTAATCGAGGCTGCATTGCGATCGTCCACATCGACTTCAATCTCCGCGGCAGGCACTTCCTTCAAAATGGAAAACAACTTACGGGCGGGCAATGTGGTTGAACCCGCTTTTGACACCTCCGCCTCGACTTTACAGCGAACGCCGACATCCAGGTCCGTGGTCGTCAGGCTCAGACTACCCGTGGAAGCTTGGACAAGTACGTTCGATAAAATGGGCAAGGTCGTGCGCGTGCTCACAACGTTTTGCACGCGCTGCAAGCCGTCGAGAATCGCTTCCTTGGTGACTTTGAACTTGATGGGCATGGCCGTCTGAATACTAAGACTATATTATACTAAGAGAAACAATCGTTACCGTTCGGGCTGTGAATATCGCAAACAACTTTCCTTGTCAAGGATGCAGCAGACAGTTGCGTCGATTCGTCTTTACCGAGAAACGTCCGAGTTGACGACCAATCGATCTCACTCGAGGACAAATTCCCAGGTCGTTGGCGCCATTTCGCAGTCGATTGACAACTTGCCGACAGGTTGTTAGCGCTGCAGTGATTGCTCCAGAAACGACACGGTCTGGCGCAAGCTCTGGTCCTTTGCCGTGCGCTTCTCAATGAGTTTGCAGGCGTGGATCACCGTGCCGTGGTCGCGGCCGCCGAAGCATTCGCCAATATCTGCCAGTGACCGGCTGGTCAACGTCCGGCTCAGGTACATCGCCACCTGCCGCGGAAACGCCACGCTTTGCGGACGGCGGCGGCTGGTCATGTCGGCGATGCGGATGTCAAAATGCTCGGCGACTTTCTTCTGGATCGACTCGATGGTGATCGTCCGCCGGGCTTCTTCATGGAGCGCGTCCCGCAGCAAGGACTCCAAAGCGTCGCGGTTAATCTCGTTGCCGGTGAGGGATGCGAACGAGGCGACGCGAATCAAGGCGCCTTCCAGGCGGCGGATATTGGTGCGAATCCTCTCCGCGAGAAACTCAATGACCTGATCCGAGAGCTTCACATCCATCAGGGCGGCCTTCTTCTTGAGGATGGCGATGCGCGTTTCCAGCGCGGGCGGCTGGAGTTCAGTGACCAAACCCCACTCGAAACGAGAGACCAAGCGGGTCTCGAGGTTCGCGATCTCCGCGGCCGGGCGGTCGCTCGAAAGCACGATCTGCTTATGCGCGTCGAAAAGGGAGTTAAAGGTGTGGAAAAACTCGTCCTGCATGCGCTCTTTGCCGCCGAGAAACTGGATGTCGTCGATGAGCAACACGTCAACCTGGCGGTACTTCTTGCGGAACTTCGTCATGGTGCTGTTCTGGATGGCCTGGATGAAATCGTTCGTGAATTGTTCGCAGGTGATGTAGCAGACCCGGCTGATCTTGCTGTTGCCGGACGCCGCGTGGCCGATCGCCTGCATGAGGTGTGTCTTCCCCAGGCCCACGCCGCCGTACACAAAAAGCGGGTTGTAGGCTTTCGCGGGCGATTGTGCGACCGCCAGCGCCGCCGCATGGGCGAAATTGTTGTTCGGACCGATGACGAAACTGTCGAAGGTGTAGCGCGGGTTCAACTTCGCGTCGAGAGACGTCTTCGCCCCGCCGCGCTTCTCCGCGGCACCAACCACGGCTGGCTTAACCACTTCGGCGGGCGCTTTCAACCCTGGTGCGATGGCAAAACGGACCTGCAAAGGGTGCCGGGAGATTTGATTGACGGCCTCGCGGATCAACGGTAGGAAATTATCCTGGAGCCAGATCTGGTAGAATTCATTGGCCACTCCCAGGACAAGGGTGTCCTGATTGACCTCCACGGCCTTGATTGGCGCAAACCAGCGGCCAAACAGTTCGGGATTGAGCATTCCTTGCAGGATTTTGCTCGCGTCTCGCCACAGTTGTTCGTGCCCCGCCGTCATCTTTCCTCCGTCATTGCAACTCCTGACTTATTCACAGCTTGTTAACGCATTTTCTGTGAGGCAGCCCCATGGGCTTACCTTGCCTGAGGCGGCGGAGAGAAGAGACCTGCACACGAATACCGAGGGAACCAAACCCGTGTAAAACCCCCATGCCTCGCTAACGAAACACCCGGCAACTGCGAAAATTACGGCTCGGAATCGGCTTTTATACCGATGTGCAGCTGCGTTTTCCCCTCACAACATTCGTGTCAGACCCGGGAGAGATGTGAACCAAAAAATCCTCATGTCCTGGATAACGGATACGACCAACTAGCAATACATGGCTATTCGTCCAGGCTACTAACACGTTGTTCACAACCCCCTTCTCGTCCTCGCCTACGCCTTAACGCACACGAGCATAGCGGGCGAGTTTCCGCGCTTCAAGAAAAAAAGAGTCCTCGCGCGAAAAATTTTTCCTGACGACGCGCACCATAGAAAAAAACAGGGCTCGAAGTTCGTGAAAACTTCGAGCCCTGCGCGTGACGCAACTTCTTACGCGTCGTAATACATGTGGAATTCCCATGGATGCGGGCGCAACCGGATCTGGTCCTGCTCTTTGCGCTTCATCTCGATCCAGGTGTCAATCACATCCTGCGTGAACACGTCGCCCTTGAGCAGGAATTCGTGGTCGTCTTCGAGTTCATCGCACGCTTCCGAGAGGCTGCCCGGCATGGAAGGCACTTTCTTGAGTTCGCTCGCCGACAGCTCGTAGATATTCTTGTCGAGCGGCTCGCCAGGGTCGATACGGTTCTCAATTCCGTCCAGTCCGGCCAGGAGCAGCGCGGAAAACGCAATGTACGGGTTCGCCAGTGGATCGGGCGGACGATACTCGATGCGTTTGGCCTTCGGGCTCGGCGAATACGTCGGAATACGGATCGCCGCCGAGCGATTGCGACTCGAATACGCGAGATTCACCGGGGCTTCGAAGCCCGGCGTGAGCCGCTTGTAGCTGTTGACGGTCGGGTTCGTGATCGCCGCGATGGCCCGTGCGTGCTTGAGGACGCCGCCAATGTAGTAGAGCGCCATATCGCTCAAGCCCGCATACTCCTTGCCCGCGAAGAGGGGTTTGCCCTTCTTCCACAAGCTCTGGTGGGTATGCATCCCGCTGCCATTGTCGCCGAATAGCGGCTTGGGCATGAACGTAACG
>JBGOTY010000245.1:0-5836 GCA_041476745.1 Verrucomicrobiia bacterium
GAGCGGAGCGAGAACCAACCTCTCCCCGTTCCGTAAAGGCTCTCGCCCGTTCACTGCGTATCAATGACCTCATTCTCCCATCATACCACTATCGGAATCCGATGTCCAGAGGAAATCCGGTGCCGGTTGTAGCTGCGCTTCTGTGAGCCGAGGCGCGAGAGTACGCAGCACGTCATCCGCACACAATGGGGTGAACACCCCATCCCGGCTCAGATATTGGCCGGGTAACTTCCGGTCACGCTGCTAAAAACTGGCCACCACGATAGAAGCCTTTCGCTGCCGTTTGTCTTCACGGCTGCGCTTCAGAATTCGTCACGGCACAAGGCGGACGCGATAGTAACGGGCGGGCTTGTTGGTCGCGCCACCGACATCGAGATAATTGGTGATGGTACCGGCGGCGGAGTTATTGGTCACGACGAAGATATCCGTGAAAGCGTTTGTCGTGTACCCGCCATTCGCATTGCCAGCCGCGGCCTGCAACGCATTGGTCGCGCCGAGGCCCATCATCCAGGTGAGCAGAACGTCGTTACTCGACGGAGTGACGGCCGTGGAACGGAATTTGTTTGTATCGAACACGTAGCTCCCAACAATCAACGTGCCCCCCGCGTGGGCGAATCGCGCGCAGGCATTGGTGATCTCGAGTCGATCAACGATGGTGGTGCCCCCGTTGAGCGCGAGTGTGCCGTTGAGAACTTCCAGCAGCGCGTTGTGGGCGGCGTTCGTCACAATGAGGTAGCCGGTGTCGACCGTGATCGTCCCCGAGGACGAGCAATTCAGATTCCCGATCGTCGCAAGGGTCGTAACAAACATCGTGCCGCCCTCGACATCGACGTGGTTCCCGACGGAGCCGGCGAGGTAACTGATATACAGGTTCGTCGCCGTCACCGCGCCACCCGGGCCAATCGTCAGCGTGTTCGTCTTGCCGTTACTGCCGACCGTCAAATCGACCATGTCGTCCCACACCGCGCCGGCCCCGGTCACGGTCACCTTATCATTCTTGCCCGCGAAACCGATAATACCGTGCGTGACATGCACTGCGCCGCCATCGCTGATCGTCAATTGACTGCCCGGCCCGCCGTTGCCGACCTCCAGGCCGCCACCGCCCACGCCCGGGGCAATATACCAGGTCGAACCGGCCCCCGTGATCGTCGCCGAGTT
Organism: Verrucomicrobiia bacterium; assembly: GCA_041476745.1. Classification (GTDB taxonomy): domain Bacteria; phylum Verrucomicrobiota; class Verrucomicrobiia; order Palsa-1439; family Palsa-1439; genus Palsa-1439. Next base: position 1,159 of record JBGOTY010000245.1, read on the forward strand.
GCTGGCGCTGGCAGTGTTGTTGCCAAAAATAATGCTGCTCGAATAAATCGCCCCGCCATTGCTGGTGATCAATTGATTGCCCACGCTGGCATCACCGAAGACCATCTGGCCGCCGCCGGATGTTCCCACGGCGTCATGACTCCACAATGAGCCGGGATCGGTGATGATCACCACGTTGCTGACGCTCGCGCCGCCTTCGCCGATGAAACCGGTGCGGTCGCGCACCGCGCCGCCCCCGCTGATTGTCATCCGGTTGTGTCCGCCTGCATAACCGACGTAGAGATCAATGTTCGTCCAGACCGACCCGGCTCCGGTCACCGTCACCGTGTTGTTACTGCTGGCGGCGAGGGCGTAGCCCACGAGCGTGCCGCCGAGGGCATAGACCAAACCGCCGTTGCTGATCACCAGGCTGTTGCGCGGAGCGCTCGAACCAACCACCAACACGTCATAATTGGTCCACGTCGAGCCCGGGTCCGTGACGATGGCGGTATTGTTACTGGCGCCGCCGAGATTGCCGATGATGCCGTCGAAATTCGACAGCGCCCCGCCGTTTTGGATGATTAAGGTATCGAAGAAGGTGTTGCTGCCGACGTTGTACGCGCCAAACCCAGCCCAGTTACTTCTCACCCCGCTGATGATATTGGTCTGGAAATTGGCGGTGAATTGGGCGCGGGCGGTGGATGCCCCCAGCGCGAAAGCGACGATCAGCGGGACGATGGACCACGACTTGATTCTCATGTACGATCCCCTTCTATGGCGTCGGAGGGAATTCGGGCCGGCAAATTGACACGGAAACGCGGTTGCGTCCGGATGAACCGCCCTGCAATGCGACCCTGAAGACCCATGAACATACTTGTCCCCTGCGATTCCGAGATGTTACGGAGGGGAGCATGCCACGCACCCCGCCCTCCTCGCCACTGGGCGAGAAGCTAGAGCAAAACCACCCGGAATGTCCAGTCGATTCGGACTTCCCGGGCTCGCACAGCCATGAACCGCCCGCTCGTAGAACGGACATCCCGCCCGTTACCCTGTCGTTGGTAGAGCCGAGTCTGACGAGACGCGCCGAGTGTTTGCCGCCGGCGCAACCCTCACGCGGCGGACTCTGCAATTGGAGGGCGAGCGCCCCACTCGCCGCCATTTCCACCCTCTGTCCTTCCCCCGGTGGGAGCGGTTTCCAACCGCGATTCCCCTTGCCCATCTCGCGGACAGCCTACTGCATCTTCGCGCCAAATACCTTCTTGAGCAGGTCGGTACTCCGCGCGATGGGGTTTTGACGGATGTTCTTTTCTTCCGCAGCCACCATCTTGAACAAACCGTCCAGGGCCTTGCTGGTGACGTAGCCGTCGAGATCGACGGAGTTCGACTGGCCCATGAATTGGGTGATGGAACTGCCGTGTTTCATGAGTTGTTTGTAGGCCGCCGTCACGCCCGTCTTCTCCGTGGCCTGCTTGACGATGGGCAACATCTTCTGCGTCAGTTGCGTTTCGCTGGTCTTGCGGAAATACTGCGTCGCGGCATCGTCAGGACCCGCAAGAATGGCCTTGGCGTCATCGACGTTCATCTTGGTGATGGCATCGCCGAAGATCGCGGCGGCCTCGGGCACAGCCTGTTCCGCTGCGTGATTCATCGTGGCAATGAATTCGTCCACAACCTTGTCCTGTCCGACCGCATGCGCGGCCTGCTGCACGCGCTTGAGCGAATCCGGCACCGGGATCTTCACGTCGAGATTGTTCAAGTAACCGCCATCGTGACCGAGATTGGCCACGGCCTGCTGGACGCCCTTCGACAGCGCCTGCTTCAACCCGTCATACATCTCCCCCTGCGTGAGGGACGTGACGCTGGCGGGTGCGGCATTGCTGCCAGAGGTGTTCTTGTTAAGAAAATCCAACCACCCCGCCTCAGCCGTGACCGAGAGCAAACCGAGCAGGAATGGAACGAGCAAGCAAATGGAACAAGTGCGATAGTTCTTCATAAGTGGTGTGCTTTCGCGTCAGCGGTGCGCCGCTTCCCAAGCCTGACGCGTAGGCTCGTGAAAGTCAAGGATCGCTTGCCTGCCACGTTTCACGTGGCCAAGCACAGTTCCTGTCCGTTGTAGGCCGCGTCCCCTGACGCGGCGTCCTCCGCCGTTGGTAGGGCGCGGTGTCCCTACCGCGCCGCATCTCTTGAATTGTAGGGCGAGCGCTCCGCTTGCCGCCATTTCTCGCTGTTGCGCGTTAAGGCGTTCCCCCCCACCCCACCCCACAATATGACTCATCGTCCATACACTTTTCCGCCGCCCCTTCTTAGACTATGAGTCATGGCGAAACGACATCCCGTCCTAACAGCGTTTGGGCTCAGCGTCCGCAAACAACGCGAGGCCCATGGACTCACCCAAGAAGCTCTCGCGGAGAAGGCCGACCTCGACCAGACCTATATAAGTGGCATTGAGCGCGGCATCCGCAATCCCAGCGTCCTTAGCATCGCGAAAATCGCCAAGGCGATGGGGATTTCCCTTTCCCAACTCACGAATGGGCTTCGCGGATGAAGCACCGCCGCAAAACAAAACGCTCTGCCACACGCGAGGATAGTGCAGCATATCTCGTCAACGGATCGCAGCCCAACCAAAAACCGCGCTTCATTGACCTCTTCTGCGGCATCGGTGGCTTCCGCATCGCTTTCGAGCGTGCTGGCTGTGAGTGCGTTTTTTCCTGCGACTGGAATGAGAAGGCCCAGATCACCTACGAAGCCAATTTCCGCGAGCGACCCCACGGCGACATCTATTCCGTGCCCGACAACGCCATCCAGCCTCACAATATCCTTTGCGCTGGCTTCCCCTGTCAGCCGTTCAGCATCGCAGGCGTCTCCAAGAAACTCAGCCTTGGCAAGAAACACGGCTTTGAGGACAAAGAACAGGGCAACCTCTTCTTCAAGTTGGCGGAACTGATTGACCACCACCGGCCCGACGCCTTTGTTCTGGAGAACGTTAAGCACCTCGTCCGGCACGACAAAGGTGAAACATTCCGCATCATCAACGAGACTCTGACGGAACATTTGAAATACACCGTCTACCACAAGGTCATAGATGCGCAGAGAGTCGTGCCGCAACATCGCGAACGCATTTTCCTCGTCGGTTTTCGGGAGAAGCGGCCGTTTGAATTTCCGGAGTTCCCGGCGGAGGGACCGAAGCTCGAATCCATTCTCGACGCCGAAGTGCCGGACAAATACACGCTCTCTGATCATCTCTGGAAATATCTCCAAGATTACGCGGCAAAACATAAGGCCGCCGGAAACGGTTTCGGCTTTGGCTTGTTCACGGGCAAAGACGTTGCGCGAACCTTGAGCGCTCGCTACTACAAAGACGGCTCAGAAATCCTGATCTCGCAAGGCCCGCGAAAGACTCCCCGTCGGCTTACACCCCGCGAATGTTCAAGGCTTATGGGTTTCCCGAAAGACTTCCAGATTCCAGTCTCCGACACACAGGCATACAAACAGTTCGGGAATTCGGTTGTCGTTCCGGTTGTTGAGCGGATTGCGTCCGCTATCGTGACCACCTTGCAGCGCCCGATCACGTACCGCCCGGAACTGGTTCTCGTAGTGAATGACAAGGCAAAGGCAGGAGTAGCTAAACGAAGTGCTGCCCCGGTGAATTACCGCAAGATCGGAAAACAGCGAAATGCTACATCCCAGGGAATGGCTAGATGAGCGAACTGCTTAAGTACGCGGAAGCGCTCGTTGGAAAGGCCCATAAACCATTTGTATCCGGTGAAGTCTTTGCAAAGGTGCTTACTCCTAATGATGATTCAGGTCGGCATGGCGTCTTGATTCCCAGCGATGGCTATTCATTTTTCCCAAACTTTCCGATTCCTGATCCCACCATAAACGCGACTGAAGAATTTACTGCTTTTGATTCAATCTCAATGGCATTTGAGACGTTGGCATACAAATATTACGAGCGTTATCCGGAACGAAGAATCACGAGGCTGCCGGTTATATTGAATGATCTTGGTAGTTCGCCAAGACTCTTGGTTTTCCTCCGGGCGAAACACTCCGATGGCAGCATTGGATACTACTTTGACTGTGCGAATTCCGCAAAGGGAGGTCGATTCGCCAAACTATTTCATCTGATTTTTGGCGTTGAGATTTCACCTGCTCCCGGCATTTTTGTAATCCGTCCGGTCGATTCAGTCGCATTTTCTGCCGACCCGATACTTACTGAATTACTTGGCAAGTTTGACGTGGTTAAGGACCGAGGATGGATAGATTCACAACGGGTCGGCGATACCGGGATAGGCTACACTTTCGAATCACTTATCGGTATTAAGGAAAATAACGACCAACGAGCGGACTTCAAAGGCATCGAGATCAAGTGCAAGGGAGTTAAGGAGGGAAAGGTCACCAGCAGCAGCAAGATAAATCTGTTTCAAGCTGGGCCGACTTGGGTGGCAAAGAGGACCAGCAGGGAGCGAATCCGCATTTTGGGTAAGCGGGGAGAGGACGGACTTTACGCCTGCTATTCCCAAGTCACCGTGACGCCAAACAACCTCGGGCTGCTTCTTGACATTCTGAGCGCAAACAACAAGATCGACCTTCGGAAACACGCGGACGCACTTGGGTATTGGCCATTCGGGCGACTTGCAAAACGCCTTGCAGAGAAACACTCGCGCGCCGCTTTCGTCAAGGCGAAAGTCCGCAACACCAA
>JBGOTY010000246.1:0-5778 GCA_041476745.1 Verrucomicrobiia bacterium
CCGCGCGCGACGCGGAGTGGGTGGGCGAGGTGTACAAGTTTCTCGGGCTGACGGTTGGCTGCATCCAGCACGATCAGCCACCGCCGCTCCGGCGGGCGCAATACGTTTGCGATATTACCTACGGCACCAACGCGGAGTTCGGTTTCGACTACCTCCGCGACAACGGCATGGCCACCAGCATCGAGACGCAGGTGCAGCGGGGATATTTCTTCGCGATTGTTGACGAAGTGGATTCGATCCTCGTCGACGAAGCGCGTACGCCGCTCATCATTAGCGGCCCCTCCACGGTTTCCACGCACGCCTACGACAAGTACAAGCCCGAGGTCGCCGAACTCGTCCGCGCGCAGACGATGCTGTGCAATCGGTTCGTGAGTGAGGCGAAGCAGTTGCTCGAAGGCCGTAGCGCCGACAAAAGTACCAACGACGATTTCGACCGCGAGGAGAAGGCGGGCCGTCTGCTCTATCAGGTCAAACTGGGAACCCCGAAGAACAAGCAATTGCAGAAGATGATGGAGGAACCCGCGATTCGGCAGCTCGTCGATGAAGCGGAGCTGGAGGTAATGAAGGACTCGAGCAAGAAGGACATGCACGATCTGAAGGAGGAACTCTTTTTCACGATCGACGAAAAGCAGCATGACTCCGATCTGGCCGAAAAGGGCCGCAAGTTCCTGAGTCCGGACGACCCCGATGCCTTTGTGATTCCCGACCTGGTGACGGCCCTGCAGGAGATGGACACCCAGCAGTTGCCCGACAGTGAGAAGGAAAAGAAGAAGCAGCAAATCCAGCAGGCGTTCGACGAGCGCAGCGAGAAGATCCACAACATCTCGCAGTTACTGCGCGCCTACTGCCTGTTCGAGAAAGACGTCGAATACGTCGTCCAGGACAACAAGGTGATGATCGTCGACGAATTCACCGGTCGCCTCATGCCAGGCCGCCGTTGGAGCGATGGGCTGCACCAGGCGGTCGAGGCCAAGGAAGGCGTCGCTATCGAACGCGAAACGCAAACGCTCGCGACCATCACGATCCAGAATTATTTCCGTCTCTACAAGAAGCTGGCGGGCATGACGGGTACCGCCGAGACGGAAGCCACCGAGTTCGAGAATATCTACAAGCTTGGCGTCATCGTCGTTCCCACCAACAAGCCGTGTGTGCGCAAGGATGAAAACGATGTGGTCTACAAGACGCGGCGCGAGAAGTACAACGCGATCATCGAGGATATCGTGGAGCGTCATCGCCAGGGCCAGCCCTCCCTCGTTGGCACGGTCAGCGTCGAGGCCAGCGAAGTGCTATCCCGCATGTTGGGCCGCCAGAAGGTCCCTCACAATGTCTTGAATGCGAAGTACCATCAGCGCGAGGCGGAGATCATCGCCCGCGCGGGCCAACAGAGCTCGGTGACCATTGCGACCAACATGGCCGGCCGCGGCACGGACATCAAACTCGGCGAGAGCGTGGCGGACGCCGGGGGCCTGCATGTGATTGGGAGCGAGCGCCACGAAGCGCGGCGCATTGACCGACAGCTTCGCGGACGTTGCGCGCGCCAGGGTGATCCCGGTAGTTCACGCTTTTACGTCTCGCTCGAGGACGATCTGATGCGGTTGTTCGGCAGCGGCCGGATTGCCACGGTCATGGAAAAACTGGGCATGAAGGAGGGCGAAGAGTTGGAGCACCCGCTCCTCAATCGCTCGATTGAGACCGCCCAGCGCCGCGTCGAAGAGCACAATTTCTCCATCCGCAAACGCACGCTGGAGTACGACGATGTGATGAACAAGCAGCGCGAAGTCCTCTACGGCTTCCGCAACGACATCATTCGCGGTGAGAACCCCCGCGAGGCGATCTTCGATATCATTGAGGAAGTCGTCGAAGCGCGCGTCGTCGAGTATTGCCCCGAGGACAAGCAGGCGGATGAATGGGAACTCGAGTCGCTGATACGGTGGTCGAACCAGGCGTTTCCGATTGGGTTGCGTCCGGAACACGTCGGCGACAAAACGCGGGATGAAGTCTTGCAGGTCATCCTTGATAAAGTCACCCGCGCCTATGAGGCGAAGGCGGCCAACGAGAATCCCGAATCACTCCGGGCCATTGAACGCCTGATCGTCCTCAATGCCCTCGACCGTCTCTGGCAGGAACATCTCTACAACATGGACCAGCTTCGCAACGGCATTGGCCTGCGCGCATACGGGCAGAAAGACCCGCTGGTGGAATACAAGACCGAGGCGTTCGCGATGTTCGAAGAGATGATGGACAACGTGAAGAACGAAATCGCCAACAATGTCTTCCGCTCCGCCAGTTCGCTCGCTGCGTTCGAAAATTTCCTGCGCGCCCTGCCGACGCAACTCAGCGGCCCCGACCTCTCGACGGGATCGGCTTACAAACAACAACCACCGCCGCCGGCCCAGCCAGGAGCGCCTGCTACCAACGGCGGTCAGGATGTCGTGGGGGAAGCGATTGAGAGGGCGACCACGCCGATCAGGCGCGAGGTCCCGAAGGTGGGCCGGAATGAGCCTTGTCCATGCGGCAGCGGCAAGAAGTACAAGAACTGTTGCGGGAAGAATGCGTGACGCGCAGTCCGTAGCCGTGAAACATTGTTGCGGCATCAAAATGAGCCGCGAATGAGATTCGCGGCTGTAAACCTTCTGGTGAACCGCTGGCTTCTGCCTGCCGCTACCGGCGCTCTGCTGGCGTGCGCGCTCCCGCCGTACCACAGCGGCGAGTTGGGCTGGCTTTCACTCGTGCCGTTATTGTTCGCCGTGGAAAGCTGCCGGCTGGAGGAAGCGTTCCGTCGGGGCTATATCGCCGGGCTGGTTTTCTTCGGAATGACGATCTGGTGGATCTATCATGTTACGCCGGCCGGCACGGTGGGGCTGATCGCGTTCCTCGCGCTCTACTTCGGCGTGGGAGCGCTGATGTTCGTGATGGCGAACAACCTCATCCCCGACCCGACGAATTCCGAGAACCAATTCGGCGCCGGGGCCGCGATTCGTAATGTACTGGTGGCGGCGGTTGCCTCCGCCGGTTGGGTGACGCTGGAGTGGCTGCGTGGAAAATTGTTATTCGGCGGCTTCCCCTGGAATTTCCTGGGCGTGACCCAGTGGCAGGTGGGGCCGCTCATCCAATTCGCCAGCGTGACAGGTGTCTACGGCGTGTCGGCATTGGTGTGCTTCGTAAATGTCGTCTTCTATTTCACCATCCGTCGATTTGTCGTGCAGGTGCGAACCCGCGATCGGCAATGGCGATTGAGCTGGGAGTTCTACGTGGCCATGAGCTTGATCTGTCTGGCGTTCTGGCACGGCGTGCCACAGGTCTTCCCGCACAACGAGGCGAAGCAAAGAATAGTCCGTCTCGCGCTGGTGCAGGGTGATATTCCCCAGACGTTGAAGTTTGAGCCGGAACAAAAGCCCATGATCCTGGAACGGTATCGGACGCTGACCGAAGCCGTCATGGCGGCCCGGCCTGAGATGATCGTGTGGCCCGAGACAGCCACGCCTGACGCGTTACGGTACGATCGCGAGTCGTTCGAATTGGTGACGAATCTGGCCGTGAAGTCGGGTGCGTACCTCTTCACCGGCACCATCGACATCACACCGTACTCGTCACCGGCTGAAGCCTTCAACGGAGCGGTCCTCGTGCGTCCGGACGGCTCTCTGGGCGAGATCTACCACAAGGTTCACCTTGTGCCATTTGGCGAGTATGTGCCGCTCCGAAGGATTTTTCCGTTTATGAAATGGCTTACGCCCATCGGCGACAGTTTTGAACGGGGCCGGGACTTCACGGTGTTTCACGCGGGCGACCTGCGGTTCGGCGCGGTCATTTGCTTCGAAGACACAGTGCCGGATTTATACCGACATTTTGTGCAGCGTGACGTCGACTTCATGGTCAATGTCACGAATGACGCGTGGTTCAAGACATCACCCGCTGCCGAAATGCACCTCGCCAATGCGGTCTTTCGCGCCGTCGAGAGCCATCGTCCACTGGTCCGCGCCTCGAACAACGGCGTGACGTGTATCATCAGCGAGCACGGCATTATCCGCGCACGGTGCGCGCCATTTGGCAAAGGGAGCCTGAACTTTGATTTGCCGCTGCCGAATGATCGCTCCCAGACGTTTTACACGCGGCATGGCGATGTGTTTGTCGGGGCCTGCGGTGCCGTCTCCGTTGTCGCAATCGGGCTTGCCGCGTTTCGCCGCAATCGGCTACAGTCGCGAGTATGACGGTGGCGATTTTTATTGGTTGCGCAGTCGTTTCCTATTTTCTTGGCTCGATTCCGACCGGTTTTCTGTGGGCCAAAGCTCGGGGAATCGATATTCGCAAGGTCGGTAGCGGCAATATCGGCGCGACCAACGTGATGCGCGCGCTCGGCAGGGGCCCGGGCGCGGCCGTGCTGTTTCTGGACGCAGCGAAAGGCTTCCTCCCGGTGTTCGTTGCGCCGCACATTTTTCCCAATACTGACCATACGACGTTGCAGATCACCTGCTGTATATTCGTGATCGCGGGCCACAACTGGACGTGCTGGTTGAAATTCAAGGGCGGCAAGGGTGTGGCCTCCAGCGCGGGCGCCTTGCTGGCTTTTCTTCCGCTGCCATTGCTTTGCGCGCTCGGCGTCTGGGGAATCGTATTCGCCATCTGGCGGTATGTGTCCCTGGCATCCATCTGCGCCGCAGTGGCAATGCCCATCGCCACGTGGTTCCTGGCGAAGGACACGACACTGTTCATTTTCACTGTTGTTCTTGGCGCCGTCGTCATCTACAAACACAAGTCAAATATCCAGCGGCTGTTGGCGGGAACCGAGAACCGAATTGGCCGGCGAAAAGAAGCGGGCGGGAAGGGGGCAATGGCATGAACGTCACCGTGATCGGCACAGGCGGGTGGGGGACGGCGCTGGCGGTGCTCTTGCACGGCAACGGACACAAAGTCACTCTGTGGGGACGGCTCAATGAGGAGGTCGAGCCCATCGTTGCGGCTGGCGAGAACAAGGCATTCCTGCCCGGTGTAAAGATTCCGAAGGAGATCGGACTCACGCTCGATACGAAGTCAGCGCTGCACGGTGCCGAGTTGGTTGTTCTCGCGGTTCCCTCGCACGGGATGCGGCCGATTTGCGAGAAGCTTCACGATTACCTCCCCACGGACGTTCCGGTGGTCAGCGTTGCGAAAGGAATTGAGAACGGAACGGGTGCCCGGATGAGCGAGGTCATCACGGAAGTGCTGAAGACCGAACACATCGTTGTGCTCTCCGGGCCCAGCCATGCGGAGGAGGTGGGACGCGGGATTCCGACAGCGGTGGTGGTTGCCTCACGCCAGGCAGAGCACGCCGTCCAGGCGCAAAAGGCATTCATGAATGAACGCTTCCGCATCTATACGCACGACGACGTCATCGGGGTCGAGTTGGGCGGCGCGCTCAAGAACGTCGTCGCCATCGCGGCCGGAGCGTGTGACGGGATCGGGTTTGGGGACAACACCAAGGCGGCGCTGTGCACACGCGGACTGACGGAGATGACGCGGCTCGGCGTGGCGCTGGGCGCACGCCGCGAGACGTTCTTCGGACTGAGCGGAGTGGGGGACCTGATCGTTACCGCGTTCAGCCGCCACAGCCGCAATCGCGGGTTCGGTGAACGGCTGGGGAAAGGTGAGACGCCCGAGCAGATCGTTGCGAGCACCCAGATGGTGGCCGAAGGTGTGAAGACGGCCAAGTCAGCCTGGCAACTGGCGCAGCGCGCCGGCGTGGACGTGCCCATTACGCGCGAGGTGCACGCCATCCTTTACGAAGGCAAACCGCCAAAACAA
>JBGOTY010000247.1:0-5769 GCA_041476745.1 Verrucomicrobiia bacterium
ACCGGTTTGGCGTCGAGCCTGAACTGACCGCCAAGTTGGCGCGTCGACGTTTGCGCTTTTATGAAACCGGTATCAACTATGCCGGTCGCGATTACAGTGAAGGCAAGAAGATCAACTGGAAGGACGGCCTCGCCGCGCTCTGGTTCATTTTCCGCTATCGGTTTTTCGATTAAGCGCCCGGCAGGATATTTCGCGACTACGTTGAGAACGCACGCAATCGTTCCACAACCCGGTCGAGCGCCTTTAGAATGTAATCGACATCCTCGCCGGTGTTGCTCTTGCCGAAGGAGAAACGCACGGCGGCCCGCGCCAATTCATGCGGCAAGCCCATCGCCTTCAGCACATGCGACGGTTCCAGCGAGCCGACGGCGCAAGCTGAACCACTGGAAACAGCCACCCCTTCGAGGTCGAGACCGAGTAGCAACCCTTCCTCCTCACAACCCTCGAAGCTGAAGTTAATCGTGTTCCCGATACGCTGCCGGGCGTGACCGTTGCGATGGGCACCGCGGATCCGTTGGATAATACCAGCGCCGAGTTTCTCGGTGAGTTCGAACAGGCGGCCTTGCTCCTTCTCCATTTGCGCGGTGGCCAACTCCGCCGCCCTGGCCAGGCCGACAATTGCGGCGACGTTCTCCGTCCCCGCACGGCGATCATTCTCGTGGCTGCCGCCGAACAACAATGGATCCAACTTCGTACCCCTTCGGACATAGAGCGCGCCGACGCCCTTCGGGCCGTAAAACTTGTGCGCGGCAATGGAGAGCAAATCCACGCCCCAGTCGTTCGCGTTCACCGGCTCCTTGCCGAACGACTGCACGGCATCAGTGTGAAACGTCACGCCGCGCTCGCGGCAGATCGCCGCCAGGTCCTTCACGGGCTGGATCGTGCCGGTTTCGTTATTGGCGGACATAATTGACACCAACACCGTATCTGCCCGGACCGCCTTGCGAAGATCGGCGGGATCAACGAGGCACTCGCGGCTGACCGGCAAGTACGTGACCTCACATTCACCCGTCTTCTCGAGGTATTGGCAGGCGTGGAGCACGGCGTGATGCTCGATGCTACTGGTGATGATGTGCCGGCCTTGCTTATGGCGCGCACGTACGGCGCCGAAAACCGCCATGTTGTCGGCCTCTGTCCCGCCCCCGGTGAAGACGATCTCGCCTTCCTGGGCGCCCAGCAACTTCGCCAGACGCACGCGGGTGTCGTCGATGGCCGCCCGCGCCTCGCGCCCGAAAACGTGCACACTACTGGCGTTGCCGAAATGTTCTCGCAGGTACGGCAGCATGACCTCCAGGACCTGCGGATCCAGCGGTGTGGTTGCGTTGTAGTCTGCGTAGACGCGTCGCATCAAATGCCTGCGCCGTGCGAGTGGCCGATCATCTTGTCCCGGTCGGTTCCGGCGGTTTTCATCCGTGTCTGCCCGGCCTCGGAATACACGACTGTGTTGGGCGGGACGGATTCCAGCAGCCAGACATTGCCGCCAATGATCGAGCCCTTGCCGATCGTCACGTCGCCCAGAATCGTTGCGCCCGCATAGATCGTCACGCCGTCTTCAATATTCGGGTGACGCTTGTTCCCCTTGACGACGCGACCTTTCGCATCCTTGGGGAAATGCTTCGCGCCGAGCGTCACGCCCTGGTAAATCTTCACGTGCTTGCCGATGACGGCGGTCTCACCGATAACCACCCCGGTGCCATGGTCGATGAAGAAATGTGGGCCGATTTCCGCGCCGGGATGAATGTCGATGCCCGTTTTGTTGTGCACCCATTCCGTCATGATACGCGGGATGAGCGCGATGTGCCGCCGATAAAGCAGATGCGCCAGGCGTTGCACCGCAATGGCCTCGATACCCGGATACGCCAGGATGATTTCCTCGTTGCTGATCGCCGCAGGATCACCCTCGTATGCGGCCGTCACGTCCGTCTGCAAAATCGCGCGCACGCCCGGCAAGTCGTTCAGAAATCCCTGCGTCACACGCGCGGCCGTGCCCGCCAGGTCATTCGGATCGCAATCGTCGCACGGCCGATACTCCAGGCTGCGATGAATCTCGTTCTCCAGCCGCCGGGCTACCGACGCCACCAATTCGTTGGTGTACTCGATCAGTTGGTTGGAATGAAGGGGGTCCTTGTCGTAAAATCCAGGGAACATCAACCGCAGCAGGTCCCGGGCAATTTCCACCACCGCCTCGCGCGACGGCAGATTCGCACCGTCCAGGTGATTGATCCCGCCGTATTTGTGGAACGAGTCCACCAACTCATCGAGAATCTTTGTCAGCTTCTTCGTCATAACACAGTTTAATATGCCCGATATCCGGCAGCTTGTCGATGCCATCGCGCTGGTGTGGTGAATGTCCCTAAAATCCGAGTCTGGCAACCACTCCCCCGTCGTAAAGGTGAAGACGCAGAAATAAATGCGACCGTCCTGGCCAAGCCAGACCAACCTTGCAAGACTTCCAATGGAATCACTTCAATGAAATACTTTACAAGACAGAGCATTACTGTTACAATTCCGTTGGTCGCGCGGCGGTTATTTCGGTGGTTTATTGTGAGCAACGAGACGGTACTCGTCGTCGAGGACGATGCCAACATGCAGGACTTCCTGAAGGAAGTGCTCGCATCCGAGGGGCTCATTGTCCACACGGCTTCCGATGGCAAAGAAGCTCTCACCAAAACTCTCGCCCTGACCCCTGACCTTGTCCTTCTGGATCTCCGCATGCCCAACTTGGATGGCGTGACGTACTGCAAGGCCGTCCGTGTGGACAAGAACACCCGGAATATTCCCATCATCGTTGTCACCTCACTGAGCATGCAGTCAAAGCTGGAGGAAAGCATCGCCGCCGGTGCCGATGACTTCGTCGCCAAGCCCTTTGACGTCAACGATCTGCTCCTGCGCGTGCGCTCCCTGCTCAAAGTGCAACACATCACCGACACGCAAGAACGGATGCAGCGTTACATTCTAAGTCTGCGCCAGGCGCGAGGCGAAACCTCGCCCAAAGCTTGATCGCACAAAAATGCAAGGGTTGTCATTCCCGGTGAGTTAAAGCCGGGAGCGCCGGTGTGGGATCCATCGGAAAATTCCCCACAGACCGCCTGATCGTCTGGTGTATTTTGACCATTGCGGCAACGCGCGTGCGGATATGACTCCGCGTGTTGATTCACGCAGCGACGACGAACGGCGCGCATACGTGGAGAATGACAATCATGGCACCGCAGCAACCACCGCAACCGTGACCGCCCACACCAGCTTTGTTCCGTCACTGCCTCACCATCCAGGGATTCGCGGTTACACAAACTGCGCGGCGACTTCATCGGCGAAAAGGATGCCGCGCGGGGTGGGTCTGAGCCTGCCGTTGCGCCATTGCGCCAACTCGGCGGAGAGCAGTTCTGCGATTTCCTCGTCCCATCGGCCTCGAACCAACTCGGCGGGCACGCCGGCATTCATCCTCATGCCGAAAGCCGCACGCTCGGCCGCGCGGAGATCGGGCGTGAGCGCTTCCTCAAAGCTGACGACGGATTTCTGGCTCCGGACTCCTTCGATGTAGCGGTCTGTGTTCGGGATGTTTTGCCAGCGGCGGTTGTCGACGGTGCTGCACGCGCTCGGGCCGAGGCCGATGTAGTCCTTGCCTTCCCAATACGCGATGTTGTGGGCGCACTCGCGGCCGGGCTTCGCGAAATTGCTGATCTCGTATTGGCGATAACCCGCGGCGCCGAGTGTGTCGATGGCCGTCTGATACATCGCCAACTCCTGCTCTTCGTTGGGCTTGATCAGCCCCTTCCGGAAGAGCGACCAGAATTCCGTGTCCTCCTCCAGGATCAGGCAATACGTCGAGAGGTGTTCGGGTTGAAGCCCGATCGCCTTTTTCAGCGTGTTGCGCCAGTGATCCAACGTCTGGCCCGGCAATCCAAACATCAGGTCGAGGTTGATGTTGTCGAAACCCGCCACGCGCAGCCTTTCGTACGATTTTATGGCCGCTTTCAACGAATGCACGCGGCCGATGGTCTTTAACAACTCGTCATCGAGCGCCTGGACACCCATCGAAATGCGGTTGACGCCGCACTCGCGAAACAGCTTCGCCTTCTCAGTCGACACGGTTGAAGGATTGCATTCGATGGTCCATTCGCCGAGTTGACGCAACGAAACCTTGTCGCAGATCGCCTCCAACACGCGCCGCAAGAGCGCCGCCGGCAAAAGACTCGGCGTGCCCCCGCCGAAAAAAACGGTTTGGGGGGCGAGTTGTGGGGCGAATCTTTCCAGTTCCAACAACAGCGCGTCCACGTAATCTTCCATCTTGGCGGCGCTGCCCGCTTCCGAGTAAAACGCGCAGTAGTGGCACTTCGCCGCGCAAAACGGCACGTGTCCATAGAGGTGCTCGACTTTGCTTGATCGGATTCCCATACTTCTCGTCTAACGATACCGCCAGATATGAGTTCCGACAAACTCCAAATTATCCTCGCCAGCGCATCCCCGCGCCGCGAACACCTGCTGCGCGAGATGAGCTTGCGATTCACCGTAGTGCGGCCCAGCGATGTGGAGGAGCTGCTCGGCGGCGCGGCGCCCGATGTCGTCGCGATGCAGAATGCCCAGCGCAAGGCCCGTGCGGTGGCGGGACGGCACCCGGACTCAGTGGTAATCGGGGCGGACACGATAGTGGTGCTCAACGGTAAACTCTTCGGCAAGCCGCACAAACTTGAGGAAGCCGCGCAAATGCTCGGGCAGTTGGCGGGACAACGGCACGAGGTCATCACCGGCGTTTGCCTGTCGCATCGCGCGCTCGACATGGAGCTGACGTTCGCCGAGACGACGCAGGTCTGGATGCGGCCGCTCACGCGCCCGCAAATTGCCGAATACCTCGGCAAAATCAACCCGCTCGACAAGGCGGGCGCGTACGCGATCCAGGAATATGGCGCCGGCATCGTCGAGCGCATCGAGGGCAGTTACCACAACGTGATGGGCCTGCCGACCGAGCGATTGGGAGCCACGCTGGAACGGATCGGGATGGTGTTCCGTGCGAGTTGATGGTGCGCCGCAATCTGGTATCATCTTGTGGGGAATGTATCGCGAAAATCTAAATGTCGAGATTGCCGTGCTGGTGTCGCTGCTGCTGCATGCGCTTGCCTTCAGTAGCTGGCAGTATCGCGCTACATTGATGAAACTTCCCGGCCTCTCCCTGTTGACGAAGTGGGCGCACGTGGTGCATTCGCCGGAAAGACCGGCACCACAGCCAGTCCAGACGCTTACCTTCGTGGAGCTGGCGACACCGCACGCAAGCGTTCCGGAAGTCAAGAAGGGCAAGGAAGCCAAACAGTTCATGGAGACCGACCCGTCCCAGGTCACGGGTGAGAAACCTAAGGATACGAAGTATTACTCGGATAAATCAACGGTCGCGGCAAATCCCAACAACCCGACGGGCAAAACAGGCGACACACCGTATTTGAACGGCAATGAGACGCGCGTTCCGAACACGCTCAATGTACCGACGCCGTCCGGCGTGTCCGCCCCGCCGATCCGACAACCCGGTTCACCGAGCGCACCTCCGAGCGCTCCAAAACCCACACCGAAAGTTGCGGAGGCGATGCCCGAACCCAAGCCCACGTCTCCACCTCAGTTGAAAGCGCAGGAACAACCGAAGGAGGCCGCGCCGCTCGGGTTGAAAATGGTCGAGGAGCAGAGAGTAGCGATGGCGCAGAAGCCGGTCGCGCAACCCCAGGTTGTGACGGGCGCGACGGTACCGGAGGTTCCCGCCATCGATACCGCTGCCCCGGGTTCACC
>JBGOTY010000248.1:0-5755 GCA_041476745.1 Verrucomicrobiia bacterium
CGATTTTGCCAGGGTTTTCTTGAAGGCACTACCGGTCATTCGCGTGGCAACGAGCACGAACGCATCATTGGGTGAGGAGGCGATGGAAAACGTTCGCTCGTTGTCCTTTTCGTCCTCGCGCGGTGGAGGAACCAACGTGAGTTGAATGGACTGGCCCGGTTTGAATGGGAATGTTTTTCCGTTCAGGTCGAACCGGAAACTCATGGTCTTGTGGGCGACTTCGGATTTCGCTGCGAGCCGCAGCGTCAGCTTTGTCATGATTGAATTCTTCTGTTGCGGAACACCGCAGCCCAACCTCTTTTCAAAGTTCGCCTAGATCGACTTCAGATACTCGGCCAGGTCGTTGGTTTCTTTCTCGGTCAGGTTCAGTTTGAATTGGGCGTTGTAGTGGTTGATGACTTCCGGGAGGGTTGCGAAACGCCCGTCGTGGTAGAAGCCGCCTTTCATGTGCGTCCAGAGTCCGGCAAGAGGCGAGGTGCGATACATGTGCGTTGGCGATCGATCGGCTTGGAAAGCATCAACGCCCATCTCGTCAGGCGCGTGCAGGTTCTGGCCGGGTTCGGTAAACAGCGGCGGGACATGGCAGGTCGCGCACTTCGCTTTGCCGTTAAAGATTTCTTTCCCGCGCGCCGCCGCCAGTTTGTCAAAACTGCCATCGGGTGGCTGGGGAGCAACGAGGGCCAGCTCGTAAAAGTGGAGCGCCGCCAATTTTGACGTCACCAAATCAGGTTGTCCCCGTGTATTGCCGGCGCCGCTTCTGGCAGCGACCGGGTACTGGGTCTTGTCATTGAACCGCGCATCAAAGAAAGTGCCCGAACCGTGCATCTCGGTTGCCGCGACGTAAGCGTTCCAGTAAGTTACCGAGCCGAAGCCGGTCCACGTGTGCAGGTTCACGCCCGCCAGACCAAAGGCTGGTGGAATCAGTGTGCCGGCTTGAGCGCCATCGGGCCGGAACGCTTTGCCGTCCTTGTCGAGTTCCGCATCGAAGCGGCCGGGGCCCCAACTGTTGAAAACTTTTTTTACCGTCGCTTCATCGACGCCGAGCAGATCCGTGTAGGGCTTGAGATTCGGCGCCAGTGACACGATCGCACCCACATTCAAATCGCGCGCGGCCCAACCATCCAGTCGTCTGCCAATCCCGGGCGCAAGAGAATTATCAACGGTGGAATGACAAACCGCGCAGGACAAGCCCACCGAGCGCAAACCTCCTTTGTTGTCAAAGAAGCCTTTCACGCCGACGACGGCATTTAACTTGAGCAAAGCGACCGTTGTCGCCGGATCATCGAGATCAACCTTGCCCGCCTTGAGTTTATCCTGCAAATCTTTGGGGAGAGCGTCCACATCCACTTTCAGTCCGATGGCCAGAGCAGTCTTGGGACTCACTCCGCTTCCGACGCCGCCGTTCTTTTCTCCGGCGATGGCTTTGTGAAGCTGGAGAGCGCCGCCCCAGAATGCCTCGCTACCGAAAGTATCCTGGCGAAAGGTGCGTCGGCCCTCCTCGACCATTTGTTACGCGTGTGCGCTAATCATCTGGTCGTTTTCGGACGGCGATTCCTTGGGAGACGTCGCAGAGACTTTGTCTTGTTCGTCGCCTCTCGAACTGCCGCTGGCGAGAAGACCGAGGCTAATCAGAAAAAGAACGGCTATGCAGAATATCATTTTGCTTTTCATCGCGTAGGTCCTTTCTGAGACTGTCGTCTCCGTCAATAATGCGCGCTGAACTGGATCTTTACCTATGGGGTGTTCACCCCATAGACGGATCGGAGCAATCATCCGACGTTCACCGGGTGGGCACCGGCTCTGCCCGGTGCCTCGTGACGATTCTTCGAGGACAGTCCAAGGCGAAAGTGAAATGAACGTGATCCGCAATTTGCGGCTGCGTGTGTTTGATGTCCTGCTGCTGGTGGGGCTTGGCGTCATCGGCTGGGCGGCCTACGAAGCATTTCAGGAAATTCAGATGACCGGGGGACTTTGGCGCTCGTTCAGCCCCCCCCAACCCGCTGAGTATTTTGTGATCGCCGACCATCTCCAACCGGCAGTGGAGGAGTTGAACGGCGCGCTGGTGCGCTACGTCGTCCGGGGCGAGCGAGCCGACTGGGATGGCTTCCAGCTTAAGAGCCAGGCATTGAAAGAGTGGATCGCCCGGCAAAAGTCCACCTTCGCCGGGGCCAAGGTCGTCCAAGTCCAGCCGGTCATGCTCACGACGGACTTGAACACGCTGCTCGTTAATATCGAGCGCACCTTCGATGATTACACGGCAGCAGCACAGAAGGCAGGTCCGCCGGCCAGCCAGGAGCAGAAACTGGCGAGCTTGGAGCAAGTGCAAATGCAGTCGCTGCGGCTCGCGGCTCTCGGCAGCCAGGCGCGGGCAGAAGGACAGACGATCCAACTGTTCTTGAGCGGGTCAAAACCCTGGTTTCTAACGTTTCGCCTGCACGTGTCCTTACTGGTGATGACCGGGATGCTGGTGTGGTTGATGATGGTGACGTACCGGCGCGTCGTGTCGCCGCTGCGCTCCAAGCTCATCGAGAGCGACGCCATCATCGAGGGACAGCGGAAGCTGGCCACCTACGGCAAACATGCGGCGGGCGTGGCCCACGAAATCCGCACCCCTCTGACGACCATCAAGGCCCGCCTCTTTACCCTGCAAAAAACGCTCGCCCGCGGCACGCCCGAATACCGGGACGCCACTATCATCGACAACGAAATCAATCGTCTCGATCGGATCGTGACGGATTTCCTCACCTTGGGCCGCCCCGCGCACCCGAACCTCGTGCCCGTTTCCGCCGACGCGCTGCTGCGCGACGTCAGTGAACTGTTCCGGCCGCAGTGCGAAAAACAATCCATTCAGTTGCGGCTCGATGCCGTGGTGGACGCGCCCTTTCTGGCCGACACGCGTCAGTTGAAGCAAGTGCTCATCAATCTCGTCCGCAACGCCACCGAGAGCATCGGCAAGGGTGGCACGATCCGTTTGCGCGCCCGCCGTGACACGTGGCGGCTGAACAAACAACTCACCAAGGTGGTCATCCTGGAAGTTCAGGATACCGGCCCCGGCATTTCGCCGGCGGTGCAACAACGATTGTTCGACCCATTCTTCACCACGAAGGAACGAGGCACGGGTCTGGGCCTGTCCATTTCCGCGGCGATCATTCGTACACACGGCGGCAAGCTCGTGGTTCACTTGCATCCCGGCCAGGGGGCGACGGTCAGCATCGTGCTTCCCTACCAGACATCGACTTTATGAATTCCCCAGCCACTATCTTGATTATTGAAGACGACCAGGAACTCGCCCGTGCGGTGGAAAACGTGTTGCAACGGGAAGGCTACACGGTCGAGATTGCCCCGAGTGCCGACACCGGTCTGGCTCGGGCCAGGGAAATTCCCGTGAATGTCGTCCTCACCGATCTGCAACTGCCCGGCGTGGACGGAATCGATGAGAAGGCCGGACTCGACCTCATTCACAAACTCCACGCTGTCAACCCGCAGCTGCCGATCATCGTCATGACCGCGCATCACACGACCGAGACCGCGATCGAAGCGACCCAACTCGGCGCTTACGACTACCTCCTCAAGCCATTCGACTTCGCGAGCCTGCTTGAGCTGGTCGCCAAGGCCGTCGCCAGTACCCGGTTCGTTTTCCATCCCGTCGAACTCGGCCAAGCCACTTCCACCAAGGACTCGCTGGTCGGCAACAGCCTCGCCATGCAGACCGTCTATAAAGACATCGGCCGCCTCACCGACAAGCTCGTCACCGTTCTGATCCGCGGGGAGACAGGCACCGGCAAGGAACTCGTGGCGCGCGCGATCTTTCAACATAGCAACCGCCGCACCCAGCCGTTCATTGTCGTCAGTTGCGTCACCCTTCCCGAGACGCTGCTGGAAAGCGAACTGTTCGGCCACGAACAAGGAGCGTTCACCGGTGCGCTCGCCCGCCGGATCGGCCGCTTCGAACAAGCCAACCATGGGACGATCTTTCTCGACGAGGTCGGCGACATGACTCTCGGCAGCCAGGCGCGTCTGTTGCGCGTGCTCCAGGAAAAAACCATCCAGCGCCTCGGCGGCAAGGAGACGATTCCCGTCGACGTCCGCATCATCGCCGCCACGCACCGCGACTTGGAGCAGGCCATCAAGGACAACGGTTTCCGCGAAGACCTGTACTACCGGCTCAACGTCGCCGTGATCATCTTGCCGCCGCTGCGTGATCGGCGCGAAGACATCCCTGATCTGACCCGGTACTTCCTCCAGCGGCACGGCGCCAGTCTCGGCACACCGAACGCGGCGATTGCCGACGACGCGCTCCAGTTTCTCCAACAACAACCCTGGCCCGGTAACGTCCGGGAACTGGAAAACGTCACGCGCAAAGCGTTGCTGTCGGCACGTGGCTACACCATCGGCCTCGACAATGTCCGGCAAGTCCTGACCCCGACCGAACCGCCGCGCCCCGCCGGCGATCAGACGATGGCGGCTTACGTTTCCGAGTTACTCCACCGGGCCGCGCGCGGCGAATTTGAAAACGCTCACGGCGCGTTGGTGGAAGCCGCCGAACGCGAATTGTGTGCGCAAGCCATGGCCCTGGCCGAAGGCAACCAACTCAAAGCCACTCAGTGGCTCGGCATTTCGCGCCCCACGATGCGCGCCAAGTTGATCCAGTACGGCCTGCACCCTGCCCATGAAGACCCACCGGTGTAGCTCAAAAAACATTCGTGGCGCGCCTGAGTGTCCGTTCTAACCAGGTAGGGTTTTACCCCATAGACGGCTGGAAGCGATGGTCAGAGAGTGACAGTGGTTTTGTGACACAAGAATTCGCACAACTATCATGAAACGGGGATTGATCAGATTGTCGCAAGGATATGCGGCGGCCTTGCGTAAATATCTGAAGCAAGGGCCGCGGGCGAGCTTGCAGCCGGCTCGCGGCGTGGGACGTAAGGCCACGGCCCTCGGGCTGGAGACGCTGGACCTGGCCACGATTCATGAGCAAGCGTTGATTACCCTTGTGTTGCCGAGCGACTCCCCCGGCACTCAGGATGAGTTTGTCCGGCGGGCGGGAACATTTTTCGCCCAGGCCATCACCCCGATCGAGAAGTCTCATCGCACCGCGCGCGAGACCAACGTCCACTTCGGCCAACTGAACGAGACGTTACGCCAGCGCAGCGCGGATCTGGCCGTCTCGAACCGGCAGTTGAAACAGGAAATCGCCCAGCGCAAGGTCGTGGAGAAATGCCTCCGGAACAGCGAGCGACACAATAGCAACCTGCTGGTGCAGTCGCGCCACATGCACGAACAATTGCGGCATCTCACCCGCCAGCTCCTGTTGGCGCAGGAGGAAGAACGCAAGAAGATCAGCCGTGAGTTGCATGATCAAATCGCGCAGACCTTGACGGGCATCAATATCCGGCTGGCGGCCTTGAAAACCGAAGCTGCGCACAACACCAAGGGGCTCCAGAATAAAATCTCCAGCGCGCAACGGATGATCGAGAAGTCGGTGGACGTCGTGCATCGGTTCGCGCG
Organism: Verrucomicrobiia bacterium; assembly: GCA_041476745.1. Lineage (GTDB taxonomy): Bacteria > Verrucomicrobiota > Verrucomicrobiia > Palsa-1439 > Palsa-1439 > Palsa-1439. The sequence continues at coordinate 5,509 of JBGOTY010000248.1, forward strand.
TGATTTGCGGCCGACAGTGTTGGACGACCTAGGGGTGATTCCCGCCCTGCATTCGTTCATGAAAGCATTTACGAAACAGACGGGCATCCACATTCGATTCACGACCTTTACGTCGGGCAGGATTGAGCAAATGGACACCGTCACGCGCACGGTCCTGTATCGCGTTGCCCAGGAAGCGCTGACCAATGTCGGCCGCCACGCGCAAGCCAGCCAGGTGGACGTGAGCATCGAGAAGCTTCCGCGGGCC
>JBGOTY010000249.1:0-5675 GCA_041476745.1 Verrucomicrobiia bacterium
CCTCCTGAATTACCGCCACATTGCCGAGACGTTCGGCTTCGTCGCTGCCAGCCCGCGACCGTGGCAATTTCTCACCTACATGTTTCTGCACGCGGGTTGGCCCACCGAGGCCAACGCCCCGTGGACCGATTACGTGAACAGCATCCTGCATATCGGCGGCAACATGCTTTATCTCTGGTTCGCCGGCAGCGATCTCGAGGACGTTCTGAGCAAGGGAAAGTTCCTGCTGATCTACTTTGTCAGCGGCATCGCCTCGGCGCTTCTCTACTGGCTGACGGCTGTCGTCGGGCATTTCCCCAACCTCGACGAACCGTGCGTCGGCGCGTCGGGAGCAATTGCCGGGCTGCTGGGATACTATCTGGTGCGTTTTCCACGGTTCAAAATCCGCATGTGGTTCGGTGCGGCCATTCCCATCCCGTTCATCATGCGCCAGGGAATCACACGCGTCAGTTCGTTGGTCTTCATTGGTTTCTGGATCGTCCTGCAACTGGTGTTCGGCCTGATGGCGCTGCACACCGGCGGCGCGCAGGTCGCGTACTGGGGACATATCGGCGGGTTCGCGCTCGGGTTGGCGGCGGCGCTCACGACCCGGGAGTGGCGTAACGGCGAAGAGGAGTATCTGATGAAGGACGCCGACCATCTCTTCTACAAACAGAAATGGTATCCCGCGATGGAAGCCTACCAGCGGCTGGCCAAACGCTACCCGCAATGCGCCGCGGCCCATACCAAGTGGGCACTGTGCTGGGAATGCACTGGCATGATCAAACGCGCCCAGGACGTTTTGCAAGCCGCCCTGGCCTTCTATCGCGACAATGGCTGGACCGACCAGGCGGAGGTGATCGATGAGGAGCTGCGCTCGATGACCCGCAAGATGACCCCGCCAACACCCGCACCGTCAACTGCCAATCGCGCTCCATCGCCGTATCCAAATCTGATGTTTCGCAAGGAATTCAAGTGGAAAGGAAAATCCCATGATTGAGATCACCTGTTCCTGTGGCGGAAACTTCGAAGTCCTGAACGAAGAGGTCGCCAAGCGTGTGCGTTGCCCCCGCTGCGGCGCGCTGGCCTCCGATCTTCTTGCGCAGGCCGAACAACCCGCTGCTGTCGAGGAAGCGGACCAGACCGAGACGCAAGAGCCGCGGTTCCAGGTCTTCTGCGTCAATCATCCCGAGGAATATGCCACGCAGAACTGCATGAACTGCGCGAAACCGCTGTGCATGAAATGCGTGCGCGAGAAGGGCTACTATTGCAGCGACGAATGCCGCGCCGCTGTCAGCGCCAGCGAACCGTCCATGGCGACCGGCGCGGTGAGGGTGAGCGCGGACGACAACAGGTTCGAGCGCGTGATCGGTGGCGTCGTGGCGATCACAAAGTTCGCCCTGCTTGCGGCGGTTGTTCTCGGCGTCGGCTATCTCGGCTACACCATCTATCGAAGCAAATGGGGCCCGCATCCCCGGGTCACCTCGAGCATGGATGTCATGTCGGGAATCGGGAGTTTCAAGGCCGTGATGCTTGATCCCGCGCGCACACTGGTGCAAGCTGACGATGAACTCAGCCTCGTCAATCTGACCGCCACCCAGAAACTCTGGAAAGTCGACCTCCGCGCGCTCGAGGAACCCTACAGCCTGCCCAAGAGGGCCTCCTCCGATTCCGAGTACTCATTTGACCCATCAAAGTTTCGCGATCCGCTTTCGATTCTGGAAGTGAAGGGAGACAACGTCATCCTCCACTCGGAACGGCAATTGGTCGTCGTCAACGCACAAAACGGTGCCGTGGCCTGGAAGTTCTTCCGACCTGATACGTCGCTCCTGCAGGTACTGCCGCACGATGACGGTCTGCTGTGCGTGTTCGGCCCGAGCATGCCCACCGGCAAAACCGCACCACCGCACGTCGCGTCGCTCGCCTTTGCGGATGGCCACGAACTCTGGTCCGACACCAACGCCCTGGCGTATGCCGCAGCAGTGCCGATATCCGGCAAGCGCATCGTCACCGCTGTGCTCGATATGCCAAAGAAAACTGGTTCGTCGGATTCCGATTATCGAGAAATCACGGCGTCAGGATGGGACGTCAATGCCTTCCGCGGTGCGATGTTTGGCAGGATTCAACACGCCATGGAGCGGGGCAGCTTCGACCTCGAAACCACCGCGGACGGCCCGGAGCCGGAACCGGACACACCGGCACAAAACTACACCGTCCGCTTCCGTTCCCTCGAAAACGGGACCGAGACCGGCCACCAAAGTCTCTCCCTGAAACACGCCCCGCAGATCGAGCAAATCGGCCGATTCATGTGCCTTGTTGCCGGTCGTGACCTGCTCGTCTTCGAGAATGGAAACGAACCACTGTGGCAACAGACGTTACCCGCCTCGGCCAGGCTCGTCGCAGCGGGTGGTGATGTGTTTGCCGTCGCCGCGGGCGACCAGGTCATTGCCCTCGATGCGAAAACCGGGAAACAAAAATGGTCCCGCAACAAACTCAAGCCCACCCGCCTGTTCGTCGGACCCGACGGCGGTGTTTACGCGACCGTCACGTTGTCCAAACCCGATTTCTTGCAGAACGAAGCGAAGAACTTCCGCATCGACGACATTTCCACCGACGGCACGACGGATCCGCGCGCGCCCGTGACGTTTCTCATGAAGCTCGATCCCCTGAAGGGCTCCACCAGTTGGGGCGTGAGAAATATTGGCGGCGAGCTGGTCTTCGTCAAAGACAATGTTTACGTCTTCGATACCACCGTCGAGACCCGCCTGCTCTCGAACACGGGTCCATCAGTCGCTTATCACAGCATCCACTGTCTTTCCCCGCGCAATGGCAAGGAGATTTGGACCTATATCAAGACCGGCGACATCCATGAACACGTCATCCTCGGCGACCAGGTCTTTCTCGCCGTGACCGAGGGTAACGTCCTTGGCTCTTACGAGCATCCCTCGTATAATTATCGCCTGTGCCTGCTCGAAAGGAAATGAAACTGGCGAACCCGGTGCCGAAAGATTGGCGCGGCGCCTTCCGCCCGCGACGTGAACTCGGCCGTACGGGATTCAAGGCCACCATCCTCGGCATTGGTGACCTCGCCGACCGCAACGTCCCGCTCGACCGCTGCGTCGCCACCATCCATCGCGCAATGGCCGCGGGCCTGAACCTGATCGACACCGCCCCGAACTATGAGGACGGTTACAGCGAACAGATCGTCGGCGCGGCGCTGCAGGGCCGCCGCGACGGCATGTTCGTCATCGACAAGATCGACCAGCACCACGAGCCGGTCGCGCCACAAGTCGATGCCAGCTTGAAAAACGCACGCCTCGACACGGTCGATTGTTTTGTGTTCCACAGTGTGAGCACGATGGACGACTGGCGGAAGATTGTCGCGCCCGGCGGCGGTATGGAACAATTGGCGTCCGCCGTGAAGGTCGGCAAAGCGCGCTTTCGTGGCATCTCGTCGCATCACCCCGAGGTGTTGCTCGCGGCAATCCCCTCCGGCCTCTGCGACGTGGTGATGTTTGCCGTCGGACCGTTCGTCGACAGACGCTACGTGGAAGAAATTCTGCCGCTCGCGAAGCAGCATCGCGTCGGCACCGTCTGCTTCAAAACCTTTGGCGCGGGCAAATTGCTCGCCGACACCACCGGCTACAACCAACCGCTCCAGGCCCGCCCGCGCGGCAAGTTCAGCTCCGGCGGCAGCGACGCATCCGCCGCGCCAACGCTCCCGCGCCTGACGGTCACCGAATGCCTGCATTACACCCTCACGCTGGATCCTGACGTCGCGCTACTCGGACTAAGTTTTCCAAATGAACAAGACGCCGCCTACGCTGCCGCGCAATCTTTCATGCCTGTTCCCCCCAATCAGCTTTCAGAAACCCGCCGTCGCGCCGTCGAAGCCATTCAGGACAAAGGCCCGTGTTGGTGGAATCCGCCGGACCACGCGCGCCATTCATAACGCGCACACTGAGCCTGCCTGTCCCGAGCGAAATGCTTTCGGACATTCTGCTTGTCTTCGCGGGGCATCATTGGCACGATGCCACACTCATGCACGCTTCCATCGGACTGGCACTTGTGATCGCAGCTATCAATCTCATCCCTAATCCCGGCTTGGCCGCCAACGCCCCAGTTGCGCCAACAAACCAGTTTTTTCGCGCCGCGAAAATCGATGGTCGCTGGTGGCTGATCGCTCCCGATGGCCACCGGTTCATCTCGAAGGGCGTGACCACGGTCACCATCACCGCTGACTTCATTCGGGGCACAGATGTTGCCCCTTACCTGGAGACCAACAAGGCGAAGTACGGCAACCCCGTCGCGTGGCGGAAGGCAACCGCGGAGCGGTTGATGAGCTGGGGCTTCAATTCTCTTGGTGCCTGGTCCGACGACGCTGTCGCCGAGATTACCGTGAACAAGCAACGCCTCGCCTACGCCCCGATCGCCGACATCGGTTCGCACTTCGTCGGGGTCAAGCAGAAGGGCGCGGCGTGGGAACACGGAATCTTCCCCGACGTCTTCGATCCCGACTTCGCGACCATCGCCCACCAGCACGCCCGCGAAGTTTGCTCCGGGCGCGCCAACGACCGCTGGTTGCTCGGCTGGTTCACGGACAACGAACTGCGCTGGGGCCCCGACTGGCGCGGTTCAGACGATCTGCTGACCATGTTTATGGCGTTGCCCGCGAGCGTCCCGGGAAAGAAAGTCGCCGTCGACCTCATGCGCGAACGTTACACCGATGTGAAGAAGTTCAATGCGGTCTGGAATACCACCTTTGCCTCATGGGATGAAGCCGCGGAAGCCACGTCGATCAAGCAACCGTTCACGCGCAAGGCCGTCTACCAGCAGAACCAGGAGACCGAACGTCAGGCCAACGAAGCCGAACCGAAACGCGCGGCCTTCATCGCCGATAGCGACGCGTTCCTCGCGCGCCTCGCGGAACGCTACTTCCGCATCACCAGCGAAGCCATCAAGGCCGCCGATCCCAACCACATGAACTTCGGCTCGCGCTTCGCCTACGTCCCACCCCAGCCCGTCGTGGCCGCCGCGGCGAAATATCTCGATGCGATCTCGTTCAATTGCTATCGCTTCGATCCCCGCCAGACCATCGAGCGCTACTCGGTGTTTGGCAAACCGCTGATCATCGGCGAATTCTCATTCCGTGGCCAGGACGTCGGCCTGCCCAACAGCAGAGGGGGTGGCGAACGTGTCAAAACCCAGGCGGACCGCGCCGCCGCCTACAAGAATTTCGTCACCTGGGGCCTGCAGAGCCCGTACCTGGTGGGCTATCATTGGTTTGAGCATTGCGACGAGCCGAAGGAAGGCCGCTTCGACGGCGAGAACTGCAACTACGGCGTCGTCAACATCCACGACGAAGTGTACGTCGATCTGACCCGCGCCATGACGGAGATCAACGCCCAGGCCGAAACCTTGCACGAGGCGGCCAAATAACAATGCCTGCATCACGGCCACGACTGTAGTACAGTGGTGTCTGAAAATTACATGATCACACAAGATTCCAGCACAACGATGGCTGTGTTTCTCGACCTCGAGAACATCGCCCTCGGAGCGCTCGACGCCAATTATCCCCGTTTTGAAATCCAAAAGGTCCTCGAACGCCTCTTGCTCAAGGGCCACATCGTCGTCAAGAAAGCCTACTGCGACTTCGACCGCTACAAAGTGTTCAAGCGCGACCTGCATGAGGCGGC
>JBGOTY010000250.1:0-5669 GCA_041476745.1 Verrucomicrobiia bacterium
CTCGATCTTGCGCCAGTCATAATCTGTCGCCCAATAGCGCGCCAGCGCCTGAATCGTCGCGAGCTGTACTCCTTGGGATGCATCTGTAACCGTTTCTCGTTCAGGCCACTTTGTCGCGTTGATGCGCCTGCGCAATTCGGTAAGTTCCTCTTCCGGAACGTGGACGTGGAACGGGCGGATTGCGTCGGGTTGATTGGTGGCGTTTCCGAAGGCGAGCACAGCACCGCCGGCTCGCGCGGTGGGACTTCGCAGTGGAGCAACTTTTGGGGTGGGTTTGGTTTGTTGTTTGGTTTTCATGTTTGACTCCGATTTGGTGATGGGTGGTTGGTGATTTCGTTATTACATAATTTTGGGTTCACGGCTTACTGCGAGACACGGTCCCTGGAGGAAATTACGTTCCGTCTTTGGTGAGAATCGTAGCCATAAGGTGCCCTCCTTAAGTTAAGATTTTTCTGCGACCAACGCCTTGACCGTATGTTTCCCCAACTTTTTGGAGGATGCAAATTTATTTTTTGGCGGCCGGTCCCGTGGCGTCATGGTTTCCGGTGGGGCCGCGCACGAGGGTAGGGCACGAGGAAGTGGTCTGATGGGGACCGTAAATACTCACTCTACCCCAGCAATGGCTAGGGAGATTTGGCTCTATTGGCGTATGCTTCAACGGCGGAGGGAATGGCCAGCGTGATCGCCTGGAATAACTCCTCAGAGACGCGATCATACTCCTTGTCGTCCGCGCCACTAAACGTCATGTCGTTCCACGATCCCATACCTCCAAAAACCCAGGCGTGCTGGCACGCATAGAGCAAATCGGTGGGGTCAGTAGGCGTAATGCCCTGGGGAAAGAGATCGCGGTGATATGGTTCTGGCTCTCTCTCATGTGCGAGCGACTTTAGACCGTGGTCAAAATGCTGGGTGAAGCCGTCGCATTTATGAGCCGCGGAGAAGGCGCGAATATCCAAAAGAGCCTTTTTCATCCTGTCGATAGCTTCTTGAACCGGAACAACGGGAGTTGGAGGACGGCTGTCAGACGTGACACATCCGTATGTGACGTGCCAGATTTTTCGATCCTTCCGTTGTTTATCACCGACTTCCCATCGGGCAAGCCATCGCTCCAAATGCCCATCTTCAAATCGGATGACTAACAGCCATGTACCTCCACCGCCAACGAACCCGGCAAGCTTTCGGTCGGGCACTTCTGGATCACCACCGGCTTGCCATCTGACCAATAGCTGTTTCGCCTTCTTTCCTTTCAGATAGGCGAACCAAGCGTTAGGCGAGTCCGCAACCTGAACCTCGGTTTGTTTGCCGAAGCCAAAGAATGTGGTTTGCGGAGCGACAAATTGCACAGTCTCGCAGAACTGGGCGGTTGAATTCTGTAGCAAAAAATCGGGGGATGGGGTACCGGCGAGCACACCGTTGCCATGAAGAGCAAGAGCCACGAGTTGTGCCATTGTGCCGTTCATTTTCTGCCAAATAATGCAGAAAGCCCAAACTCAGCTCGTCGCATGGCTGGTATTACCGATCAAGAACACACTCGAATTAGCGCATTAGAATTCCTGGGGCTTTCATTCACAAAGACATACTGCTCCTTACATTCGGCGGGTGTCAATCCTGCCGAGGATTTTGTGCGAGCCGTGCAGCGAAAGCTTCTCTCAACTGCAGCTGTAAGGATTAAACTTTCGTATAGACATCGGATTCCGATAATGGTAGAATTCTGGGCGTGAATGTGAGAGCATTTGCTTTGCAGGTCTCGCAGACTTGGTTGCGACGGGGGCACGGCGGCGTCGCCCCTCGTCCGACTCGGTTTTGGATTGGGGATTGGGTCAGGGATCCAAGGCGACAGCGAGGCACCCGGCGCATCAAATATGCCATTCTACCAAACGAACCCACCGTTTTCGAAGAAAATTTCATTTGTATCCATCTTGTTGCTAGAAGCTTACGTTGTTTTCAGGCGGTTTTTGGCGGTGGGTTCGTTTTGGAAAACGAACCCACCGGGAGGGGTGTTTTGATGCCTTGTGACCGAAAATTCGGCGGTCGTAGACCACCGCTACAGGGTTTCGAAGGCGTCCTTCATTGCGCTGGACACGGGAAGGGGGCGGCGATTCTACTGTGAGTGTGAACTTTGAATTTGCCACAGCGGGGCGGGTGGTGTTTGGGGCGGGGAAATTGAAGGAGGTGGGGGTGCTGGCGTCGGGGCTGGGGACGCGGGCGTTGGTGGTGATTGGGAAGTCGGCGGGGGCGGTGCAGCGGGTCGAGCCGATGTTCAGCGCGTTGACGGAGGCGAGGGTGGAGTATGCGACGTTTTCGGTGGTGGGCGAGCCGACTCTCGATGTGGCGCGGACGGGGACGCAGCGCGCGCGCGATGAGCGCTGTGATTTTGTGATTGGTTTCGGCGGCGGAAGCATGATCGACACCGGCAAGGCCGTCGCCGCGTTGCTCACGAATGGCGGCGATCCGCTGGATTACATCGAGGTGATCGGCAATGGCCAGCCGCTCACGCAACCGTCGGCGCCGTACATGGCGATTCCGACGACAGCAGGCACGGGCGCGGAAGTCACGCGCAACGCGGTGCTGGGTTCGCCCGAGCAACGCGTGAAGGTCAGCATGCGAAGCGCGCTCATGCTCCCGCGCGTGGCGCTGGTCGATCCGGAACTTACTTACGATTTGCCGCCGCAGTTGACGGCGACTACCGGCCTGGATGCGCTGACGCAATTGATCGAGGCGTTTGTCTCGGTGAAGGCGAATCCGATGACCGATGCGATTTGTCGGGAGGGCATGCTGCGGGCAGCGCGGTCGTTGCAGTGGGCCTATGAGCGGGGCGGGGATGTGGCGGCGCGCCAGGACATGTGCGTCGCGAGTGTGTTCGGCGGCATGGCGCTGGCGAACGCGGGACTGGGCGCGGTGCATGGGCTGGCGGGGCCGTTGGGGGGGATGTTCGACGCGCCGCACGGCGCGTTGTGCGCGGTGCTGCTGCCGCACGTGATGGAAGTCAATCGGGGAATGATTCGAGGGCCGGCGGGTCGCGGCGCGGTGTCCGCCCCGACGGAGATTGTCCGGCGCTTTGAGGAAGTGGCAAAGATCGTTGGCGATCTGGGCGAGTTGGTTCGGGCGCTGAAGATTCCGCCATTGCGGAAGCATGGCGTGACGCGCGACGATTTCCCGGCGATCATCGAGAAGTCGAGGTCGTCGAGCAGCATGAAGGGCAATCCGTTGCCATTGCGCGATGAGGAATTGCGCGAGATTTTGGAGCGGGCGCTTTGAGCTACATGGATTGCCAGCCGCGACGGATCATGCTGACCGCGATGGCGGCCAGCAGCAACGCGATGATCCGGGAGATGGCGCGCAGGGTCGTCCTGCCGACGAGCCGCGCCAGGGAGTCGGCAAAATAAAACGCCAACGCCACGATGAGCAGATTGATCAGCAGGGCCACGAGCGCGAATCCTGTTCCCACCGAATCCATCAGGATCAGCAGGGTCGTCAGCGTTGCGGGTCCGGCGATGAGCGGCAAGCCGAGCGGCACGACGCCGAAGTCCTCCGGCAACACCGGGGATCGGACATCGGTGCGCATGAGGTCGCGCGAGGCCAGCATGAGCAGGATCAAGCCGCCGGCGATTTTGAAGTCGCCGACGCCGATGCCCAGCACGCGAAAGGTAAGTTTGCCGAGAAACATGAAGCCGATGAGGACGATGGCCGCGGTCCCGAGCGCCTGATAGGAGATGCGTTTGCGATGGGCCAGATCGATGCCCTCGGTCATACCGAGAAACACCGGGATGAGCCCGACCGGGTCAATGGCCACAAACAGAGGAATCAAGGCAAGCAGCAGATGTGTGAGCCATGGCATGGGTGTCTCCCTGTCGTTGCGGAGTGTTTACCAAAAGCGGGCGGCCAACACAATGTTCCCGCGTGGCGCCGGTGCGCGATTCCGCGCTTGAGCAGAAGCGGTCCGGTGTCGTCTAATCCGACGTATGCAATCCACCCCTGAAAAGCCGATGGCGACTGGTGAGCCCGGTGCGCCGCCCGTCCGCTCGACGAGCGTGCTGATGGTGGTGGCCATCAGTGTATTGATCGGGTTGCTCTATCTGCCCCTGCTGCACTGGCTGGGGTCGACGACGATCCACACCCAGCAGCTCTTTAACGGCGCACTGCTCGTGGTGATTGCGCTCGCGTTTTGCGTGCGTGACGCGGTGTATGACTTGCGGCCCGCCCCGCAAATCAGCAACCCGGGGATTGGCCTGGTCGCGCTTGCGCTGGGATGCCTCTGGTTGGGGGCGCGGTGGCAGTCGTGGTTGTTGCCGCTCGTGGTTTTGTCGGCCTGCCTGGCATTCGCGGGCGTCGTTTCGTTTCTCTTCGGCGGGATCGGCGCCCGGCAATTCCTGCCGGCGCTCGGGGCTTTTTTCGTTTTTGGGGTGCTGGCAGGAATGGTGCCGACGTTGGATTGGCCGTTGCGCGCGATGGCGGCCCGATACGCCGGGGGATTACTGGTGACCATGGGTGTGCCCGTGAAGATTGCGCTCGAACAGGGCCAGCCGCCGCAGTTGCTCCTGTATGTGAAGGATCACGTTTTCGGCGTCGCGACCGAATGCAACGGGTTCGGGTTGCTCACATCGGCGCTGATTGTGGCGACCATCCTGGCATTTCAGTATCGGCTGCCGTGGTTGGAGAAACTGTCGCTGGGGGCGGTGTCGGTCCCCATTGCCATCAGTTTCAATTTCCTGCGGATCGTCAGCATTTGCCTCGTGGCACCACGGACGACGTTGCCGTACGGCTTTGTGCACGAGACGTTGGGGCTGGTGTTTTACTTTCTGGGATTGGGGCTGATCTGGAAGATCGCCGGGCGATACAAGCTGCCGCCGAGGGGACGCGCTGAAGCGCCAAGCCCGATGAGCAACCCGTAGCGGTTCAGTTGCCGAAGTGCGGGTGGGTCAAGGAGCGGGTTTGGCGGTGAGATGGTAGACGGGCTGCACAATTCTTGCGAGACCACCCATCACGGAATTGCGCACGAGGAACGCCAGCGGCGTATGCAGTAAACAGATCGTGATGATGGAACTGATGACGAGTGTTCGCAGGAATCCAGCCGCCATGCCGGCCCGTCTCTGCACGGTTTCCTCCGGCAACAGGCCCGAAATCCATCGTCCCATCCAGGCCCGGAACTGGCGCGCCAGATAGAATGCGCCCACGAGAATTCCACCCCAACCCAGCGCGCCCGCCGCCTGGCCCGTGAGCTTGTTGATCTCCTCAAATGCGTGGTCCGTCCACCGCGCCAACCCCGCACCCGTGACCAGCGCCAGGGTCACACTGGCGAGTCGCCGCAGTTCGACGGACAAACCGCGCCGTCGGCCCTTGAGAGCGCCCCAAGCCAGATAGCCTGCTGCGGCGAAATCTGCCAACCCGAAGCTCATGGTACGTTGCGCTTTCTCGAACGCACGAGGAATCCTACGCATTGCCCACTGGCGCGGCAACCGATTTCATGTACAATTACATGCCATGGCGGTGATGCGAAGGAACGTTACGGCGGGCGCTCTCCTGTGCCTGGGCGGTTGGCTTGCGGCCTGTGCGCCGGCGAAGACGGTGCGCGTCGAGGACGTGCGCGTGACGCCGGTCACCGCCGCCGACATTCAGCAGGCGGTGCGCGACTCGGGGGCGAAGGCGGTGTTGGTAAACATGTGGGCGAC
>JBGOTY010000251.1:0-5646 GCA_041476745.1 Verrucomicrobiia bacterium
ATCAATCGCTGCCCGCTGCGGATCAATCGCATCCGCCGCTAATGTTCTGCCACTGGGTAGTGTGGTGAGAAGAGAAACGACCGCGACAACGACCCAAGACCGCCGAATGTGAAAAATCATCCGCCCACTATGCCAGAAGTTAATATAGGCGTAAAGAACGCCGCTACCCTGTAGCGGCGGTCGGCGCCTGCCCTGAGTCAGACCGAAGGGACCGCCGAAATCCCCGTTGCCGACCTTTGCATTTCCCAAAAAACGAACCCATTTGTCATTTTTCTGTAATCTGTGCATCACTCTTCCGTATAAAGACTTACGTTCGATTTCGCCGTCCGGCGATTTGGGTTCGTTTCGCAGAATCGAGGTGCGCGGGCAGCACCGGAGCCGAGTTGGACGAGACGCTGCAGTCGTATTCCCGCAGCAAATGGCGTCGCGTCGTCCCGACGCCCGAAGGGCGTAGCTCAGGGGACTGAGCGGAGCCAACCGAGCGCAGCGAGTACCACGAGCCCTTGTCCTTGTAGCCACGGCGCTCTGTCGCCGTGCTGCCTCCGAATTGTCGGACCCTAACCGATTCGCGAAGCAGGCTTGAAAGTTGGACGTTGGAAGTTGGGCGTTCAATGTTCATCTGTTTTCGGCCAATCATACCCCTTCCGAAACACGCTGTCCAGCAAAATTATCAATTTACGATAGACGAGTAGTATCTCGGTGTGGCCGCCTCGCTCTGTCGAGGCGCTTGTCGAGCGTCCAAGTTTCGCTGATGGCAGATAGACCGCTCCCGTGAGATTTTCCCCTACATAGTCGTCACTGAAATACCTTGCACCACTGGTGGGGGCGGGCGTATAAGCCCATTATCACCCCGTTTGGGGGCCAGTTCTTGGCCCCAACGCGTCCCGTATGCGCGAAGAGATGCGAACTATCTTCAGGATGGATGCGAGCCATCTGTGGAGGAGACTAAAGTTGACGGTGAAGGGAGCGGAGAATGAAAAAGATAACCGTAATGGTGGTGATCCTTTTCGTGACCGGTATGCTCAGTGCCGCCCTTGGCGAAGCAATCGTCACCCTCAAATCAGGAGTGGTTTTCCGCGGCGATGTAGTTTCTGACACCAATGATGTTCTTCAAATCAGGGCGTTCAATGCCAACCGCACTATTTCTTCGCTACGAAACTTTCCTCGCTCTGACATCCAAAATGTCCAAATTGAAACCCCAGCCGAAGCCGCCGAAAGAATCGACTACTTCGCCCTGTCGAAATTTCAATTGGATCCGGACCAGGAGCAATCCTCGAACTTCTATGCCCAATGGATTGCCGCATTCGAGAAGTTCCTGAAGGACTATCCAAAATCCGACAAGACGACAATTATCCAACAACATATCGACGTCTGTCGGGCAGAACTCAAACACATAGCTGATGGAGAGGTGAAGTTCGCTAACAAATGGATGACCCCGGAGGAAAAGGAACCACAAGCGCTCACCAAGCAACTTGCCGAAGTTGAAAGCCAGCGGGATGCACTAGCCAAAACCGTCGCAACATTGCAAGGAAGATTACAGGAGGGAAAAGCGCACCTTGAGAATCTCCGTGACACACAAGAACCTGTCTATGCGACAAGAGATGGTGGTCCCCCGAACCACTATACCGAGCGATATATTGTCATCGGTCAAACCCGAACCGTCCCCAATCCCGAAAGACCAGGAGTATTAGCGTACATTACGCAGTGTCAGCAGCAAATTGCTTCAGGTGGAGTGACGTTGGCCAACCTTGATGCAAAGATTCAAGGCCTTAAAATTCAGATTCCACAGGCGCAGCGCGCGTACGAAGCCGCACTTGCCAAGGCCAATCAAGCATCCGTTCGAGCCGCCACGCCACCACCACCGCCGCCGCGACCTGCGACAGCGCCGATAGTAGCACCACCAGTCGTGTTTGCACCCCAACCATCGTGGATTGCCAGAAACGGGAAGGGACTCGCCATTGGTGGCGGAATTCTTCTATTGCTTCTTCTCATCCTCGCCCATCCATTCAAACGCCTCCTGCAAAGGTTGGAGCAAGGCCAGACACGGCGTGACGAGCAACGCCGGGTTGCCCGTGGAAACCTGAAGAAACTTTTTGACAGAATCTTCGCCGAAGGGGAGAGGCCAGCGGGACCGAATATCCCCGAGGGACGGATCGTCCCCATCGGGAATGGGGAGGAAAGTTATGGTGGGGGACGATGGTTCGTGATCGGCGAAGCCCATATCTGGGCCGTGCAGAACAACGGAAGAGACGACGACAACTGGGTGTATAACAATGTGACCACCAAGGGGCGCGGAGCCGTCGGCGCAAGAATTCCAATGGACCCGGAATGGACCGACGCCATCGATGCGGAGGCAAATGCAGCGAAGTAGTCAGCCGGAGTCTCCAGTCGTGGGCTATTTTCATTTGCAGTCGTGAAGAAGCGGCGGTAAATATAATGCGTTATGAATACTAAATCTCTTCGTTTCAGCATCAGCGCAGCGGTGCTCGCCCTGTTCCTGATCGGCGGTCTGAATTTGCGCGCCCAGTCAACACCCTCCGCCAGCCTGTTGACCCAGGCCTATGCCGTGCTCTCGGTTGCTGACCACGACTACAAAGGCCATCGCGTCAGGGCCATGAAGCAAATTGAAGCCGCCGCGAAAGTGGTGGGGGTCACTCTGACGGGCAACGGCAAGGGACACGAGCAACAGGGCACTTCCGACCAACAACTCCAAACAGCCACCAGCTTGCTCCAGCAGGCCCGGGCCGGGCTGCCACCGAAAGCGCAAAGACATGTGGATAAGGCCCTCGAACAGCTATCCACCGCGTTGAGCATAAAATAACCTGAGTCGCCTTGCTTGACGGCGGCGGCGCGGGTGTCTAGGGAGCAGCTTCGGATTTTTCCGGCGCAGGTGGTGGAGTCGATGCGGGTGGCGCAGTCTCTGACGGTACCGACGCGGGTTGGTCAGCCAGCTTCAAGATGGAAACCTTTGTCGCCGCATCAAGGATCTCAATGAGCAGGGCGCCCTCCTGCTTGTCCGCTACCCCAAGCGCGTTCGCGACGGTCGGTGGCGCCACGAATTTCCCCGTCGCCGTCACCAATGCGACCTTCGTGCCCACGCGCCTGATCTTGAATACATCGCCGTTGCGGCCCCGTCGTATTCCCAGCTTGTTCTCCAGCCAATAGCTGGGTTTCCCGGTGCGCGGTGTGTAGCGGATCCGAACTTCGTGTCCGTCCGCCAACTCGCCTCCCGTGACGTCGATAAGCGCAAAAGTTTGTCGGGTGCCCAACTTGACCCCGGTCAAATCGAGGGCATTCGTGGGACTCGCCGTGATAAACCTGTTGGCGACCGTCCGAAACGCAACCGACCTTTCGCCTGGCCCCGCGGGCTCCACCTTGCTTTCGTCTGGCTCCTGGGTCTCCACCTTGACCGCTGCCTGCACTTGGTTGGTCGCCAGCAGCGCTATGGTGGTGATAACAACCAATGCAAAATCCGTTCGCTTCATTTTTCGGGAACCCCCGTGATTGATAGTAACAACCTGTCTACGTTTACCCGCCGTGCAAGTCAAGCCCGGCAAGGTAGGACACGCGCCGTGTAGCGGCTTGATGCTCTGCTTGCTGAAACGCCCGCCCACCACCCGCTCAATAATCCAAATTCGCGCCAAAATCAGGAATCCTGCCTTGTTTGACGGCGGCCGTCCACTCAGTGAGCCGGGGTTGGTAGCGCCAGAATTTCGCGCAGAGGTCGAAATATTCTAACACAACTTCCGTTTGGCCTTTCTCGAGTAATTCCTTCGCCAGCGTCATGTTGGGACCGAAAGAATTAAGTTGGGGTGAGCCGGGCGTTTTGCCAGCCTCGATCAGGAAGTGTTTGGCCTGCTCGATGTCACCCGCTTTCAGGGCCAGCCGACCGAGAATGAGGTTGCCATAAAAGATGTCGTTGCCGCGGTTCCAGTCCTTCTTCTGTAGATTCGCCTCCTGCAGCATCTTTTCGGCATACATCCTGGCTTTGTTGGTTTCGCCGACATCGAAGGCGCTCTTGGTCAGGTCCTTGAGCAGGTAGGATTTATAAGCCTCGGGAGTCAGGGCATAGGCGCGTTCGTATTGGTCGAGCGCGGCA
This sequence comes from Verrucomicrobiia bacterium, assembly GCA_041476745.1. GTDB lineage: Bacteria > Verrucomicrobiota > Verrucomicrobiia > Palsa-1439 > Palsa-1439 > Palsa-1439. Next base: position 4,100 of record JBGOTY010000251.1, read on the forward strand.
GCGGCGGCAACCCTCGCTTCCTCCGGGGTCTTGCTTCTGCCTCCGAGAAGATAGAGATGACCAAGCGCGTTGGGCCAGGCCGGGTCCTGGGGTTCGAGCGCCGCGCCTTTCTTCAGCAAGTCTTCGGCAAGGGGGCGGTCAGGAAGGAGGAAGTAGTTAGCGGCGTTGCGCAGGATGGGTGGCTCGTTGGTGTGGTTGGAGATTTGTTGCTTCCAAAGCTTGGCGCCTTCTTGATAGGCCGAACCGTCCAGGATGGGATCGAGCCAGGCATAGGGCAGGCCGGCCACCGCCGCTTCTGGGTGATGTTCGATGATCCAAAGTATCTCTCGTTTGCGAATGCCGTCGATCCACTCGGAGCGTGGATGTCGGCTGAAATAGTAGCCGAGAAGCTTGGTGCGAATGGAGAGGTCGTCGGGCTTGTGCTTGAGCGTCTCTTCGAGTTGCTGCGCTTCGTCCTCTGAGAGCTTCATGCCCTCCATGACGCCTCGGTCTGCATTCGGATGCTCTGCCGCCACGGCGCTTTTCTGGGACAGAGCAATTGCGGCGAGCGCAACCAGAAGAAACAGGCCGATGGAGCGGATGACGTTCAACCTGGGAACGATTCTAAACCAGAGAAACGAGGTGACAATGTTTCTTTTGGCGAAACAATCCAGGACCGCTCGCTACTGCTGATACAAAACCATCCCCGACTTGTACCGCACGCGCACGGTGCCTTCGACAACGCGCTCGTCTTTGACCGCGCCGGTGGCGTCGAGGGCGACGTGCCACGGACCGGCGGGGAGCGCAAAATCAGAACTGATGGCGTCGGCGCTGTTCGCAATCACACAGACGTGTTTCCAGGTCTCGCCCGGCACGCTGCCGGGGTCGAGCGTGAACATCACCGTGCCGGGAATATTCGTGTCATGGAACTTCAGCCATGCGGCGATCTGTTCCTTGGCGCGGAGACGGAAGACGGGGTGCGCCTTGCGCAACGCAATCAGGTCGCGGGTGTAGGTGAAGAGATCGTAATTCCTCTTCTTCAGCGACCAATCGACCTCATTGATCCTGTCGGCCGCGTTGTAACTGTTGTCGTTGCCAAATTTCGTGCGGGCAAATTCCTCGCCGCCGTGAAGGAACGGCACGCCTTGCGACGTGAGCAACATCAAGTAACCCAACTTCATCATCTCCTTCATTTCCGGCTCGGTGGCGGCCGGCTTCGAAACCTTGAGCTTGTCCCAGATGACCAGGTTGTCGTGGCAACTGAGAAAATTGATGGCCTGCGCGGGCGTAGGCGCCCAATCGCGCCAGTTCCCCTCGATCCCGCGTTTCACGCTCTCAATCCCGGAACCGTCCTGGAGGAAGGCGTTCTTGTTCTTGCTGTAGTGCGAGCCGACGAACGCGTCGCGGATGTTGTCGTTGAACCCGCCGAGGTGCGTGCCGCGGACGTTCTCCTTGTTCGTCGACTTCAGCCCGGCCGGCAGGTTCTGGCCCCCCCACGCTTCGCCGTAGAGGACGATGTGCGGGTTGATCGCGCGCAGTTCCCGTTCAACCTCCTTCATCGTGTCCAG
>JBGOTY010000252.1:0-5626 GCA_041476745.1 Verrucomicrobiia bacterium
ATGATTTTGGCGAGACGTTCCTTGCCAAATACATCGATGACGCACACGCCGCCCGGCTTGAGGCTTTCGAAAATGTTCCCCAGTGCCCGGCGGTCGTCGCCCTTGTTGTCGAAATAGCCAAAGGACGTCCACAGATTTAGCGCGAGGCGGTAAGCGCCGGGCCGCACGAAATCGCGCATGTCGGCGCGGACGAATTCCACCCGCGCCCGCGCCGATTTAGCATGGCGTCGGGCCTTGTTCAGCAAGAACCGCGTGCGATCCACAGCGGTGACCTGAAACCCGCGCTTCGCCAGGGCCACGGAGTGCCGCCCCGGGCCGCAGCATAGGTCGAGCACCGCACCGCGGCGGATACCGGCCAATTTAAGAACCTTGCGAACCTGTTCGTCGGCCTGCGCAAAGCGATTCTCGTCGAACATGTACGGATACAACTCCCGCCAGAACGACTCATCTTCGAACCATTCGCGCACCGTCAAATTCCTCCAAGTCACGGCTTCTTCTTTTTTTGAAACTCCTCACGGGTCATCATAAAGTGGACGACTCCGTTTGTCTCGACCTTGTACATGAAGTGTGGAGTCAGGACGTAGTCGGGTATGGAAGGTTGCCGGATCAGAACCTGAAAAACATCGGTGTCCTCCGGAGTGTCCGATAATATATGCGTATGGAGGCTGGCAACTATTGCTTTGTCCGTAGATGATGGCGGAGGATTCTCAATGATTGTCTTATGGAGTGTGCGCGTCTCCCGAATCTCAGTGCCACCTGTCGAGATTGAATACCGTACATCACCGCCCAGCGGCCAGACTCCGACTTGTGTTGGTGCAGGAGAAAGATAAACCCACCACTGATCACTCGACGTAGGAATCGCCGCCACATTGTACGGTCGTTGAGGAGTGCCGAAAGCTGCGAAAGCCGTGTCCGTTGCCAGGGCGGCTCTTAGGAAATAGTTGGTATCCACTTTCGGCGACCGATATTCGATTGCCACAAACGGTCCGCTACTGGTGCGGGCGCTCGCTTCGTAACTGATGAGAAATTCCGTGCGGGGCTCGGACAGTCGCCCAAAAACCACCGCCCATCCATCCTTGGTTTTGCGAGCCAGATACCTTCGTACAGCTGCTTCATCTGGCCTCAGGGCGATCACTGCATCGGTGCCGAGCCGTGCGGCCTCATCATACTCGGCGAGAGCGCGACCCCGTTTGCTGATCATGCCAAGCTCTTCTGCGGTAGCAGGCGCGTTCGTTTGCGCATGGCTGATGGCACCCGTTTGGAGAAAAAGGACAACCAAAAACACGCATGTTGCAGTCTTCATTCGAGTCTGGCGACTGTAACGGATTCCAGTGGAACCTGCATACAGCAATTCATTGCCGGTGTCACCTCGGCAAACACGTCGCAGATCGCCTTGACCAATTCATAGCCGGTGCTGGCGCGGACTTCGCGCTCGGGCATCGGATAGTACAATTGGAAGCCGGCCCACTCCTTTTTCTTCGGATATTTATTTGCCGCGTCGCGAATCTGGCGGGCGGACTTGAAGTTCTTCGCATTAAAAGCGGCGTTAGCCTCGAAGTTGCCAACCTCAGCTACAAAACCTTCCCGCTTCAGCAGCCGTCGCAATTCGCCGTCGAGTTCGGTCCCCGCGGCGCACTGTTTGATGAGTCGGTGCCAGTCCCAGTCGGGTTTCAACAAGCAACCCGGATACGGCTCGGGTTCTTGCGTGTAGCCGCGCTCGATTTGCAGGCCGCTCTTGAAGGTTTTCGTATCGGTGTCTGCCGAGATGAAGAGCTTGGCGCAACCGAAATTCACGTCGTGCGAGATCGGCTTGGCCTCGCGATTGGCGCGCGGTAGCCAACAAATCCATTGCCAGTACACGCCGCGTCCCCAGCGGTCCGTTACGAACGAGGTCTGATAGCGCTGTTCGAGATAAAACTTCAGAATCTGCGTGATGCGCTCATGGGACTCGATATTCCCGACGCGAATCCCGCGCTGGAAATCGATCCACTCACTGCGAAACGCTTCGCCCGTCGGCAACTCCCCTGCGCGCTCCCCGCCTTTCGCTAGCGGCAGCCAATCCTTGGTGGAAGTCCGTCGCTTCATTTCCTCAGATGCGCGTCGAACCATTCCACGACGACCCTCTCGATCTCGGCGGGATGTGGCGAAATGGGGATTATTTGGTTGAGAAGGAAACCGTGCACGCCGTTGGTAACGACGATAAATTTCACGTCCACACCGGCTTCTCGGAGCGCGCTGGCAATCCGCGTGGACTGTTCCAGCGGCACGATCGGATCCTGATCCCCGTGCACGAGCAGCATGGGCGCGGACATCTTGCTGACGTGCGTCATGGGACTGGCGTCGCGATAAACGTCGGGTTTATCAGCCGGCAAGCCACCGAGGAACTTGACCACTTCGTAATTCCCTCGCGAGCCGTCTTCATTTCGGAACTTGCCGATTCCGCCCATAAAATCGCTCGGTCCGAAAAAGCTTACCACCGCGTTGACCCGACTCGACGCATTGGTCCAGCCGCCGGTTCCTTCGTAACGCGGGTCGTCGCCTGTCGTGCCGAGAAACTCCGCCAGGTGGCCACCGGCGGATGCGCCCCACACGCCGATGCTGCCTGGACTGACGTTGTATTTCCCGGCGTTGGCCCGCAGCCAACGCACGGCGCATTTGCAGTCTTCAACCGCTGCCGGGAACGGCGCCTCGCTGCTGAGCCGGTAGTTGATGCTCGCCACGAAGTATCCGCGCTCGGCAAGAAAGCGAACCGGCGCGCGGTTCTTGTTGCCAACCCGCCACGCGCCCCCATGGATGAAAATGACAGCGGGCATGGCATTGGTCGGCTCAGGGTTCGGACGAACGACGTCCAACAGTAACGAATGGCCGCCGCCTTTGCCGTATTCAACGTTGCGAATCACTTCGAGACCCGCTTGTGCGCCTCCAACGAGAACCAGCAGCACAACAAGGGTGACAACGGCGTTACGCATGAACAACCGCACGCAGGATGCTTTCGAAAATCAGTTTTCCGTCTTCGCTGCCGAGCAGGAGTTCGCAGGCGCGCTCGGGATGGGGCATCAAGCCGAAGACATTGCGGCCCTCGTTGCAGATGCCGGCGATGTTGTCGAGCGAGCCGTTCGGGTTGGCAGCCTCGGTGATCGTTCCGTCCTTCGTGCAGTAGCGGAGGAGGACACGGTCCTCGCGCTGGAGTTGTTCGATCACGGACGGCTCGGCAAAATAGTTACCTTCCCCGTGGGCGATTGGAATGCGCAAGACCTGGCCTTTGTGGCCTGCGTTGGTGAAAGGTGAGTTGATTGTTTCGATACGCACATGGACGTGTTCGCAGCGGAATTTTAGTCCGCGATTGCGAATCAGCGCGCCCGGCAACAGATGGGCTTCGCAGAGAATCTGAAAGCCGTTGCAGATGCCGATCACGAGTCCGCCAGACTCCGCGTGTGCGACCACCGCCTTCATCGCGGGCGAGAAGCGCGCGATGGCGCCCGTGCGCAGGTAGTCACCATAACTGAACCCGCCGGGCACAACGACACAGTCGACATCGCCCAGCGTCGTGTCTTTGTGCCAGACGAAACGCGTGGGTTGACCCAAAACATCCGACAGCGCGTGATACGCGTCCTGGTCACAATTGCTGCCGGGAAACTGGATGATCCCAAACTTCATGACACGAACCCCACGAATAAGACACGAATTGCACGAAAACAACAAAAGACTGCCAGGACATTTATAATACTCATATCTGCTCCGCGCCCGTAGTGGTTAGTAAACGATACGCTTCGATTCAAGGTTCCCCTTCCCGAAATTAACGAGAATACCCAAGCGGAGCCTGCTGACCTGCAAATACGAATGCAATTGGCGCTCGAATACCGACGGCATTTCAGCGACGGCTTTCAATTCGAGAATCACCTTGCCATCGATGACGAAGTCCGCGCGAAAATCGCCGACGGGCTTGTCATCATACGTGACCCGAAAAGCCTTTTGGCGTTCATATGCAAAGTCCTTCTTTCGGAGTTCCAATTCCAAGGCCCGCTCATACACTGCCTCGGGAAAGCCCGGGCCGAGAGCCTTATGTACGACCAAGGCGCAACCGATGATCTTGAAGGACAGCTCGCGATACAGAATCTTCCCATCATCCATTCGTGTCCTTCGTGTCTACTTCGTGTTATTCGTGTACCTCAAAGGTGTACTCTTCGATGACCGGATTGCTCAAGAGCTTGTGGCAGGCTTCGTCGATCTTCTTCTGCAACTCGGCCTTGTTGCCGCCCTCCAGTTCGATCTCCATGAATTTTCCGATACGCACGTCCTTGATGCCGCTGAGATTCATCGACTCCAGCGCGTGCTTGACGGCCTTCCCCTGCGGATCCAGCACGGTCTTTTTCGGCATGACGATGATCTTCGCCTTCATCTAATCCCAACTTTCTTAAAGATGGCATCAATCTGACTCAAATGAATGTCCAGGTCGAATGAGTGCTCAATCTCGCGTTTGGTCAGATGTTTCAACACTTCCGCGTCTTCGAGCAGGGAGTCCTTGAAGGTCTTGGTATCAGCCCACGTCTTCATCGCGTTGCGCTGGACGAGCGCGTAGGCCTTTTCGCGCGTTAGCCCTTTCTTCGTGAGCGCGAGTAGAACCGCTTGTGAATAAATCAGGCCCTTGCTCGCTTCGAGATTCGATTTCATGCGGGCGGGATACACGAGGAGCTTGTCCATCACGTCCGTGAGCGTGACGAGCATGTAGTCGAGAAGCGTGGTTGAATCGGGCAGGATGATGCGCTCGACGCTGCTGTGAGAGATGTCACGTTCGTGCCAGAGGGCGACGTTTTCCATGGCCGCGAGCGCGTTGCCGCGCAGGACGCGGGCGAGACCGCAAAGCCGCTCGCAGGTGATCGGGTTGCGTTTGTGCGGCATGGCGCTGCTGCCTTTCTGTCCCTCCGCGAAAAATTCCTCGGCTTCGAGCACCTCGGTGCGTTGCAGGTGGCGGAACTCCAGCGCCCAGCGGTCGATGGAACAGCCGACGAGCGCCAGCGCGCTCATGAATTCGGCGTGGCGGTCGCGCTGGATGATCTGCGTGGAAATATCCGCCGGTCGCAGGCCGAGCTTCCGACAAACATACTGCTCAACCTTGGGATTCATGTGCGCGTACGTGCCGACCGCACCGGAGATTTTTCCGATGGCAATAATGTCGCGGGCCAGCGCGAGCCGTTCGAACGCGCGACAGAACTCGTCGTACATCAGCGCCATCTTCAACCCGAAGGTAATCGGCTCGGCATGGACGCCGTGCGTGCGCCCGATCATGGGAACGAATTTGTATTTCTTCGCCTTCTTCGCGACGACGGCGCGCAACTTCCTGACGTCGTCGAGAAGAATGTCCGCCGACTGCACCATTTGTACCGCCAAGGCGGTATCGACAACATCGGATGAGGTAAGCCCTTCGTGGATATGACGCGAAGTCGGACCAACGTGTTCGGCGACATTTGTGAGGAACGCGATGACGTCGTGGTTGGTGGTGCGCTCGATCTCACTGATGCGCTTGACGTCGAACTTCGCGCGGCGCTTGATGATCGCAAGGTCTTTCGCGGGAATCTTGCGCGCCTCGCAAGCCAGAATCTCGATCTGGAGCCAGATGGAGAACTTG
>JBGOTY010000253.1:0-5623 GCA_041476745.1 Verrucomicrobiia bacterium
AGTTACCACCTGCCAACTGTTGCTAAGCTGGATTGCCGAGTTTGTCACCGAGACAGTGCCACCAATCGAAAGATTGTTCCGCACCACGTGCACGCCCGCCGTTACGATCCCGTGGTTGAGATCGAAGTTGTTGGTCGGGTTGGCCCAGGCGGTATTGTTATCCACGGTAAGGCCGGCGGTTGTGTCGTTTTGATCGAAGCCGCGAACAGTGTTGCCGAACGCCATGGAATACGAAATGCGGTTGGCGGTGGGAATGTTTCCACCACCCAATTTGAATCCGTTCCCGTTGCCAGTGAAGTTGGCCAGGTGCAAGTAGTTCGTGCCATTCCCAAAGGCCCAGCAGTTGATGATGACCACCGGGTACGGAGCAGCGAAGAGATCAAAGCCGTCGTCGCAGTTTTCCCAGGCGCGGCAGCCACTGATCACGTTGTCCGGGCCAAGGTCGGCCAGTTTGGCATCAATGCCGTCCGCGTTTTGCCCCAAAGTGGGACCATCGCAATTGTGGTAGGCATCGCAGTTGAGAACGAGATTCGAGCTGGCGGGATGGCTGAGCTGGAGCCCGGTGTCGCTGCAGTTGCGGAATATGCAAAGCTCGATAAGGTTGGAACTGCCCGAGACGTTCAAGCCGTTATCGCCTGCATTCTCGATCTCCAGTCCGTAAACCTGCCACCAGTTACCGCTGAGTTCGATGCCACGATTGCTGGAGTTGATAGGCTGCCCGGTGAAATCGAAGAGCGGATGCTCGCCCGGATAGGCGCGGAGACGGATGGGACTTGCCGCGGACCCGTTGCGGGTGATCTGCACCTTGTTGGTCCGGGAGTACGTCCCGCCGCGCACATAAATGAGATCGCCGGGGTTTGCCAGGGCCACGGCCTTGCCCAGCGTGGCGAACGGCTGGGCGATGTTGGTGCCGGCGGCACTGTCGTTGCCGTTCGTGGCAATGTAATACCGGGCCGTCTCCGGGCCGGCCAAGACCAATTGGACATTGCCGCGGACAATAAAAATATTAGTGCCGGGTAGATAAGTGGTGAGCCGTTCCCTCACGGAACCCGGTGGATCGCCCGGCAGTGAATTGGTCAGTGCCCGCAGCCACCAGGGTCGAATCCAATGCACCATGTCGACCGTCGCATCCACATCGATCTGCACCCCGGGTACGCGCCCCGCTTGCTCAAGTAACTCGACTCCGAAAAAGCCATTCGTTCCCCCGAAGATGGTCATCATCCCGTTGCCCAGGCCGGTGCCCGCGAGCGGATTCGTGCCGAAGGCAAACTCCGCGAGATTAGCCACGCCGTCGCTATCGGGATCGTTCGTTGGCCCGCTCTGGGTGGGGACCGCGTTCAGGTTCGTCGCCGCCCAGTCGTTGAAGAACTGTGCGCCGTTCGACGACAGCGGGAGCGCCACTAAGCACAATACGACAATGAACCAGCCAAAATGGTGGCGAGACGACGGGTTGACTGGTTTCTTAGGGGAACGCACAGCCTTGCAATCAAGTATAGATGGGCAGCGCCGACTAAGCAAGCCGAAGCAGGACGCGAAGTCAACGGGCAAGGGCTCTATTTCTCTCAAAGACGCGAAACTTTGTACCCAGTGGCCACCAGTCCACAAAGAATCTCTATAAAATCGTCTTCCTTGATTGACGGGGTGAAAATTCGGCGTAACTTTCAAGTATCGGGAAGCGGAGAATGGCGGGACGAATTTTAGTTCGGCCCGCGACTACAAGCAGCGTAGTGGTCGCTGGGGCTTGCGCGCTGATGGGGTTGATCAGCACCGCTCGGGTTAATGCCGAGTCGGTGCTGTTTGCTTTTACACACGGCGGCAAGCCGAATGACGCTGTCGAGCTGCGCAGTGTGGATGTCACTCCCGCGAAACCCGACTCTGGCATGGCCCTGCACGTGGACGGCGAGGACGACACGGCGTGGGCCGGCATCGTATTAAAGGCGCCGCACGGCCGCTGGAATCTCGCGGAGCACGACGGGTTGATGCTCGATGTGCGCAATGTGGGTGCTGACGAGCTCACCATCGTGTGCCGCGTGGAAAACGCCGAAGCGGACCCGCCACTGCACTGCAACGAGGGTCAGGTGACGCTCGCGCCGGGTATGCAAGGCACGCTGGCGGTGCCCTTCAAGCGGTCGGCTTTGAGCCTGGCTTCGATTCATATGTTCGGGATGCACGGGTTCCCGCCGCCGGATTCTGGCGAGGACACAATCGACCCGGGCACGGTTGCGAGCGTGTCCATCCTCGTCCTGAAACCGAAGAGTAAATTCAGTTTCGAGATTGGCGACGTGCGGCTGAGTTCGCTGAAAGCCAGCGCCGAGAGGCCGCCGGACGCGGTGCGCTCCCTCTTTCCGTTCATCGACACCTTCGGGCAATACATTCACGCGGATTGGCCGAATAAGACGCACGGGCTCGGAGACCTGACCGCGCGGCGAGTCGCGGAATTGGATGAATTAACCGCGTGGCGCGGGGCGAAATCATGGGACAAGTACGGCGGCTGGAAAACCGGACCGCTCCTGCTGGGAACGGGCTTTTTCCGCACGGCCAAGTTTCACGGGAAGTGGTGGCTGGTGGATCCCGACGGGCGATTGTTCTTTTCGAATGGGATCGACTGCATTTGGCCCGGCGAAACAACGCCGCTGGATGGTCGCGCCACGTGGTTCCAGGATTTTCCTGGGTCGCAACCTGATTTCAAGGAGTTTCTTTCCAACAGCGAGCCGCAATGGGGCCATTATCTCGACACCAAACCCGCCTGCTACGATTTCGCGGGCGCCAACCTGAAGCGCAAATATGGCGCGGACTGGTTGGGCAATTTCGCTGAGATCACGCAACAACGGCTCCGAAGCTGGGGCCTGAACACGATTGGCAATTGGTCCGACCCCGCGATCTGTGCGCGGCAGCGGACGCCGTACGTGGCGGCGGTCCATTTCGCCAGCAAACCGCTCGAAGGGACGAAAGGTTACTGGGGACGCTTCCGCGACGTGTTTGACCCCGATTTTGGTCGGCAACTGCGCGCCAGCGTGGCGGACCAGGCCAGCGTCACCGCGAACGATCCATGGTGCGTGGGTTATTTCATCGACAACGAAATCGGCTGGGGCAGCGAAGTCTCGCTCGCGCTGGCGACACTCGATTCGCCCCCGTACCAGGCCGCCAAGCAGGTTCTCGTGGCTGATTTGATGGCGAAGTATCACGTCATTGAGAAGCTCAATGGCACCTGGGGAATGACCTACAAGTCATGGGGTGATATCATCGAGAGCCGCGAGACACCGGACAAAACGCGCGCCCACGATGATCTGCTGGCCTTCTACAAGCACACCGCCCGGCAATACTTCAAGCTCTGCCGCCAGGCCGTGCGGGCAACGGCGCCCAACCACCTTTACCTCGGCTGTCGTTTCGCCGGTTCGAACCCCGCCGTCGTCGAAACCGCTGCGCGGTTCTGCGATGTGCTCAGCTACAACATTTATCGGCGGTCGGTCGCCGATTTCACGTTGCCGGCGAACGTGGACGTGCCGGTGCTGATCGGCGAATTCCATTTCGGCGCGACGGATCGTGGACAGTTTTACCCCGGCCTGGTGAGGGTTAAGGATCAAGCGGAGCGCGCCATCGCGTACAAAGGTTTCGTGACCGACGCGCTCCGCCATCCCAACATCGTCGGCTGCCACTGGTTCTCCTACCGCGACGAGCCGACCACAGGCCGAACACTCGACGGCGAGAATTACCAAAACGGCTTCGTCGACGTGGCCGACACGCCCTACACGGAAACCATCCAGGCCGCCCGCGAAATCGGCTACCACCTCTACGAAATCCGCTCCGCCACCGAGCCACCCAACACGCAGGTCGCCTCCCGCCGCTGACGCTCCGCCGTCCGCTTGTCAAACACCATACGGTCAGTTAACGTTGTGCAGATGTTTTGTCACGAAACAAATCTGCGAAGTGTTTGGGTTAGAAAAGTGACAGTGGTGTTAGCTTTTGGATTGGGGCTCGTGCTTTGTGCGACGGCCAAAAGTGAAGAGACGGCAGAGGTTTTCGATCTGTTCGCTACGGCCGCAAAGGGCGACGTGGCCGGTGTTCAATCCAGATTGGAGACGCATCCACAGTGGGTAAATATTGAGCAGGGTCGCAAGACCCTCTTGTGGGAGGCCGCAGAAAGAGGCGACACAAACATGCTCGCACTACTTCTGCGTTTCAAAGCGAATATCGAGGCCAGAGACTGGCAGGCAAGCAGGACTCCGCTCTGTGTTGCGGTATGCAACGGCCACAAAGACGCCACTGAAATGTTGTTGCAGAATAAGGCAGATCCCAACGCCACTAGTCACAGTGGTTTTACGATCCTGCATATGTGTGGGTCGAAAGAAACCATAGAATTGCTTCTGGCTTACAAAGCTGACGTGAACGCGCGCGACATCACAAAACGGACGCCGCTTCACTGGGCGGTGCAGCGTGCGAATGTAGAAAAGGTCGAATTACTTTTGAATAATGGTGCGGATGTTGACGCTAAGGATTACATGGGGTCTACGCCGCTACATGTGGCATCGCAAGCGACGGTGGCGGGTGCGATAGGAGTTATCGATGGGCCATACCGGCCAACTCCACGGGAAACAGAAGATTTGCGAACAAAAATCCGCAAGATCATACTATTACTCTTATCACACAAGGCAGACATTGAGTCCAGGGATGTGGTGCAGTTTACTCCTTTGCTTCGCGCTGCCGAATGTGGCAACGATGAACAGGTGAGAGTTTTGATAGCACATGGTGCCAACGTGAACGCGAACGACTCATCCGGTTGTACTCCCTTGTGCCGGGCTTTGGAGAATCGGCACGCCGATATGACAAAGCTTCTCGTCGAAAAGGGCGCGAACATAGATGTCTTTGCCGCGGCCGGCCTAGGGATAACAAACAGGCTGGTATCCTTTCTCGACGCCAACCGAGATTTGTTGAACACCAAGGGCTTTCTAGACAGAACGCCGTTACATTGGGCCGTCGACAACGGGCAAATAGATGCGGCGACTATACTTGTTGGCAGAGGAGCAGATCTTAAAGTGCGTGACGTTTATGGTTGGACTCCACTAGCTGTCAGCGTGCAAAGAGGTCGTGCAGATATACTCAAACTACTTGTCGCAAATCACGCCGACGTGAATACAAAGGATCGGTTTGGAAAGTCGGCGTTAGCTGCCGCCTCTGAGCTTCGGGAGAAGGAAATCGCCGACATCCTTCAGCAAAGCGGCGCGCAAGAGTGAGTGCACGAAACCGTCCGTGCAACCAAGTTGGTTCATTTCCTATTTCGCAGGTGACGGCGTGAACTCACAGTGGTCACTTGTCAAAACCGTGAGGCTTCGCTAAGGTCGCTGGCGATGGCGAGCACTCATAAGCAGTCACTTCTTCAGAAGGCCAAGTCCATGGGCTTCTCCGACCGGCAGATTGCGACGCTGGTGGGAAGCACGGAGGATGAGGTGCGGGCGTTGCGCAAGAAGATCGGGCTGGTGCCGTCGTACCGGCTGGTGGACACGTGCGCGGCGGAATTTGAGGCTTACACGCCGTATTACTATTCGACCTATGACACGGGCGACGATGAGGTGCGGAAGACCGGTACGCGCAAGGTGATGATCCTTGGCGGCGGACCCAACCGCAT
>JBGOTY010000254.1:0-5602 GCA_041476745.1 Verrucomicrobiia bacterium
CGCGGTCGTTACCGAGCCGCAGCCGGGTCGCGTGCTGGTGGAAACCAACGAAGGAAATGAATCCGTGACAACTTTCACCGTTGACCCACTGGCGGAGGGCCGGCAGGCACGGGTCACGTTCACCACCGACATGAAAACCCGCGGAGGCTTGCTCGGTCCGCTGGAACGGTTGCTCACAACCTGGATGCTCCATCGAATCTATCGCAAAGAGCTAAACCAGCTCGCGATCTTTGCAACTACCAAATCACGGGGCGAATCGTGAAAGCGCCGGCTTGCTCAAATCATCCGTGTTGCTTTATGCCGCGACAGGGCTGGGTTTTTGGTGTTGAATAACAACACGATATCTGTCGTCAATGGATACCGATGACCATGGAAAGGCCTGGCTAAAATGAGAATGCGATTATTGATTGTGCTGTGCGCGGTTGTGGGGCTTTCGTCGCTGGCGGTCAACAAGTCGGTCGCCGGTAACGTGAGCTTTTCAATCAGCGTATTTGACGGCCCATTGGGGCAGTGTGGTCACTGGGTTGACCGGCCGGGTTACGGACGGTGCTGGCATCCCGCGTATGTGTCATCGGATTGGCGTCCGTATTGCGAAGGGTACTGGCTGTGGACGGACGGAGGCTGGTATTGGGTCAGCGACGAACAATGGGCCTGGGCCACGTATCACTACGGGCGCTGGGTTGACGACCCGTACTACGGCTGGGTTTGGGTGCCGGACACGGAGTGGGCCCCGTCGTGGGTGTCCTGGCGCGAGGGGGATGGATACGTCGGCTGGGCGCCGCTGCCGCCCGGGGCTACTTTCGGCCCGCAGGGATACGTGGTCGTGCGGGAAGAGGCGCTGCCGCCGCGCGCCTTCGTGTTCATCGAAATAGGTCATTTTGGCGAGCCGATTCATCGCCGCGCCGTGATCGTGAACAACGTCACGATCATCAACAAGACCGTCAACATCACGAAGATCACCCGCGTCAACAACGTGGTGGTCAATAACGGCCCGAAGGTCGAAGCAATTCAGAAGGTCAGCTCGCGCAAATTGACCGTCCCGCCGCCACGCGCCGCGGTCGAACACCGCGGCGTGGAGCCATCCCGCGAGACACCGTCAAAAGTTCTGAAACCGTTGCCTGCCGAGGTGCCTCGTCAGCCAGCGAATGAAGAAAAGGCCAGGAAGCACGAGCCGGAGATCATTCGCGGCGGCTCGAATATTCCGCAACAACCGTCCGCCGCGCCGGGTGAAACGGAAAAGAAGCAGCCGGAGAAACCGCGTATCGAACCGCAGCCGACCGAGAAACCGCGTGGTGAACCCCCGCCCAGCGAGAAACCGCGCGTCGTTCCACCACCAACGGAAAAGCAGCCGCCACGCGGCGAGTCTCGCAAAGAAGAGCGCAAAGACGAGAAAGAAAAGAAGGGCGAGCAGGGCGGCAATTAGAACAGCGCCATCGCGCCATCCAACGGCCTTGCGCTGCACCTCACCGTCGGCAGTTCACGAAGGCTGCGGCTTGTTCACCAGCCACATGTTCTCCGTGACCGTCCGCGGATGGGCGATCCACTCCCCGTGACCGTCGGCAAACGTGTAGCACGCGCCAATATTATGCCGCGTATAATCGAGAATCGTATTCTGATTGTTCTCGACCAGGTCCATGTAGAATTCCCCGTTGCCGTCCTTCTCTTCACCGAACAAAATCGTGTCGCTGGGGTTGGGTAAGCTGTCCAGTAAAACGGAGTTGGGCGTGTTGTAGGGAATGACGTCGTTGAAACCGTTGATGATGTACCCGGTGTTGTTATGGCTGTTGGAGTAAGGATCAGCGTTCTTCTCGGCGTCGTCCCGTGACGCCGGGCAGTAATAGATGCGAATGTTGCCGCCGACATATGGACGAAACGCCGCCGGCCAACGATCGTCCCCTCCCAGGCCGCGCGCGGGCAGCCACCCGTCATGGTCATCCGCAAACATCCGCGCCGCGAAGAACAGCTGCCGCTCGTGATCGATGCATTTCGCCCGCAACGCCGACTGTTTGGCCTTTCCCAGGGCCGGTAAGAGGAGTCCGGCCAGGATCCCGATGATGGCGATCACGACGAGTAGTTCAATCAACGTGAACCCCTCATCGCTCTCAAAAACCGCCGGTGCCCTTCGCTTCATTACCACGTAAACCGATCCTTGGAACATATTGTGTACAGACAATTTCAGCGAGTCAAGTTTACGGGACTGCCGGGTTGACGGAACCCTGTAGCCGTTCCCGCAAGCGGCTAAAGCGGGCCGCCGTCTTATTGTTGCGGATGGCGATGGCCAGCGCTTTCTTGGAGCCGACGAGGATGACCAGTTTCTTGCCGCGCGTGATGGCCGTGTACAGCAGGTTGCGCTGCAGCAGGATGAAATGTTGCGTTAGCAGCGGTACGATGACGCACGGATACTCATTGCCCTGCGATTTGTGGACGCTGATGGCATAGGCGGGCAGCAGTTCGTCCATGTCGGTGAATTCGTACGGGACCTCCCGCTCATCCACCTGAACGATTACCTGCTGTTCTATCAGGTCCAGGTGTTTCACCCGGCCGAGGTCGCCGTTGAACACGTCCTTGTCGTAATTGTTGCGGACTTGCATCACGCGGTCGCCGACGCGGTACGTGCGGCCAAGTCGCTGGACGCTCGGCCCGCTGGGGTTCAGCGTGGACTGCAATTCCCGATTGAGATTCTCCGAGCCGCACACTCCTTTGTGCATCGGCGTGAGCACCTGAACGTCACGCATTGGGTCGAACCCGAATTTCTTCGGCACGCGCTCGCTGCAAAGCGTCTTGATGGTCGCCAACACTTTCTCCGGGTCTTCCTCGGCAATGAAAAAGAAGTCACTCTCCTCCGGCGCGTCGAGAACGGGCGACTGCCCTTCGTTCACGAGATGGGCGTTCGTGATGATAAAGCTGTTCTTTGCCTGGCGGAAAATCTCCGTCAACCGCACCACGGGAACGCGGTCGGAATCGATGAGGTCGCGCAGAAAATTCCCCGGACCCACGGACGGTAACTGGTCAACATCGCCGACAAACACCACCGACGCGGTGAGCGGGACGGCTTTCAACAGGTGATAGGCGAGGGGGATGTCGAGCATCGATGTTTCGTCGATGATGATCATGTCGCCCTTGAGTGGTCGCCGTTCGTTGTGCGTGAAGCCGCCCTCGTGCGGCTCGTATTTGAGGAGGCGATGGATCGTCTGGGCCGCGGCGCCCGTGGCTTCGCTCATTCTTTTGGCGGCCCGACCCGTGGGCGCGGCCAGCAACACCTTGCTGTTCTTGGCCTGCAGGATTTTGACGATGCTGTTGACGATGGTGGTCTTGCCGACGCCCGGGCCGCCGGTAATGACGGAAAGTTTTGACGTGAGCGCGGTCTTGATGGCGTTTCGTTGCGCGGCGGCGAGTTCAACGTCCGTTTTCTGCTGCACCCAAATCAGCGCCTTGTCGATATCGATTGCGGGAAGCGTGATCGGCGCGGCGCGCAATTCGTGAATCTTGGTCGCAACGCCGCGCTCGGATTTGTAGAGACCGGTCAAATAAACGTAGTCGTCCTCGACGATGACGTCACCGCCGAGCGCCAGCAGGTTGATCGCGTTCTCCACCGGCGCCACCTCGACGTCCAGTAATTCGCGCGCAGCTTCCATGAGCGGCTCGCGCGGCAGGCACGTGTGGCCCTCGTCCGTCGCGCGGACCAGCGTATGGACCACCCCCGCTTTCAGTCGATGGATGGAATCCTTTTCGATGCCCACTTTCGCGGCGATGCCGTCGGCTGTGCGGAAGCCGATACCGGAAATGTCCTTCGCAAGGCGGTACGGATTTTCGCGGACAACCTCGATGGCGTTTTCCCCGTACTGCTTAAAAATCTTGGCAGCGTGTGAACTGCCGATGCCGTGGCCTTGCAGAAAGATCATGATATCGCGCACGCTCTTCTGCGCCGCCCAGGCTTCCTTGATGCGCTTGGCCCGCTCGGGGCCGATGCCGTCCACTTCACGAAGCCTCGCCGAGAAGGAATCGATCACTTCCAGTGTCTGCTCGCCGAATTTCTCCACGATGCGGTCGGCAAACGCGTCACCGATGCCCTTGATCAAGCCACTTCCGAGGTACCGCTTGATGCCGACAATAGTACGCGGCAGCACCGACTCGAAACGTTCGACAGCAAACTGCCGCCCGAATTGCTTGTGGTTGATCCAGCGGCCCTGCGCACGCAGGGTCTCCCAGACGTTGAGGGCTGCAAGATTGCCGACGATGGTGACCGGCTCGGTCCGGCGCGCGCCGCCCTCCGGCAGGAGCTGCGCCACCGTGTAATGGTTCTCCTCGTTCGAGTAGATGATCCGTTCGAGTGTCCCCTCGACGGTCTCCAATGGTTCGTTGGCAGGCATGTGCGCGTTCATAATGCTAACAAATCCTATTCGGGCGCGCTTGCGAAATCCCCCAGCTTCCGTAGCACAGAGGGGACTGAGCGGAGCCAAACGACCCCACAGACTCCCCCCAAAATGGATTCGGCTTTGCCAAACGAACCCGAATCAGATTCTCACACTCATAAACATAACAAATTGCCTGGCAGCACATTACACTCCTATTTGCGAACATTACATTCGGGTTCGTTTCGCAGAAACACATGTTTCTGAGCCCTTTCCTCCCATGTAGTGGCGCGGGCGTCTCGCCCGCGTTCCTCTCACCGGCCTTCCCGCCGCTTCTGTTCTTGTAGCCATGGCGTGCCGCCATTCGGGGGGCATCCACGGTTCCGAGACCGGGACTCCGTCGCCGTGCCGCCTCCAAATTGTAGGGCCTGCCCCGATTTCGAGATCGGGGCAAACGTTCCGCTTGTTGCTGCATTGGCTTTCGACTGGTCCTCCGTAGTCATCGCACCAACTATATCATTATCGTAATTCGATTACCAGAAGAATTTGTAGTGCAGCACTGGCTGCGCGGAGCCGAGTTAGACGGAGCCGAGCGAAGCGAGGCGCTGCACGTCGTATTCCCGCAGCAAACCCGCTGTCGTCTGCGGCAGACCCGCGACGTTGTCTTCGTGGCAACCTTTGCTGAGGGTGTGGGCTGTCGAGGCCCACGATATTCAAGGAGGTGGGCGTCGTGGGGTGACTGATTTGCCACTGGTGCCTGTTATGGCTGCGGGGGTTTCTTTTTACGTATGCCACATTGTGTGTGCGTAATATGTTGGTGTTAATGGAATTAACATATCAACACAACTACGCGCTTGACAGCCATCCCGTTTACTGTTACATTGTAACATATGAATAATAAACCAATTGGAGGTGGCAGATGAGCCCGACTGTGCGCATTGCGGATAATGTCTTTGAACGATTGAAGACGGTGGCTGAGCCTTTTGTAGACACTCCGTCTGACGCTATTCAGAAACTGTTGGATTTTTATGATTCACACGAACATAAAAAGCCGATCGTGGCGGCCAAGACTTTCTCATCGGGAGACGGTGCCTCCGCGAATGGGGGTCGTAATTTCGAGAGGTTCTACAGAAAGGAGGAGGTCGTTGGCGCGCTTGACTTAACACACCGTAGGTCACGGGAACGCGGAGCCATTGTGCAGGTCGATGATCAGACTTACGACGCACCTTCTGTTGCGGACCTTTACGGTA
>JBGOTY010000255.1:0-5600 GCA_041476745.1 Verrucomicrobiia bacterium
AGCGGCGGCAACGGCATCGCCGTGGATTCCAAAGGCAACGTGGTCACGGTGGGTTCTACCGGTGCCTATGATGCCAAGGTTGCCTATTACTCGGGAGTGGACGGAACCGATTTGACGGTTGGCATTCTTGGCGGTTCGGGGATCTTTGGGGGCTCCGGTTCTGATATGGCCAACGGAGTGGCCGCCGACGGCCTGGGAAATCTGGTTATGACCGGCTACACGCTGGGCGGCACCTTCAACGGCACGACGCTGACGACTGCGGGCGGACTGGATACATTCCTGATGAAGCTCGCGCCGTAACGGTTCCCTCAATCACAACACAAAGAGGCCGCGTTTCGACGCGGCCTCTTTGCTTTTGTCATGGATCCGATGAGTTGTCGGGTGTCCCGTCGGCAGGCCTCCGGCAAAAGGGCGCGTACTCCGTCAAACTCCTGTTCGGAGCTGGTCTCATAGCAGCACGCGAGAGTGGAGAGTCGAAGCGCGTGCGGCCAATCTGGTTGTGCGAGTTGGCGGTGGACGGACGTTCGAAGAAAATTCGTGGTCAGGCAGACTCTTCACGCTTGACTCTCAACCCGTGGGGTCAAAACACTCGTCCTTGCTAAATTTCCTTGGGCTACGGATTCTGGACGGCTATAGAATCAAGTGCCGGTCGCGTCGAAAGAAAAAACGACATCGTGAGTATACCCCTCACGCCTTGCGAATAACGACCGAGACGTTCGTCCCCCCGAAGCCGAAGGCATTCACCATCGCCGTCGGCACCGCCTGCTCCCGCACCGCGTTCGGCACGTAATCGAGGTCGCACTCCGGATCGGGTTCGTCCTGGTTGATCGTCGGAGGCACGAAGTTGTCCTCCATGCCAAGAAGGACTGCGATCAGTGAAAGTAATCCCGAGGCCCCCAGCGTGTGGCCAATCATCGACTTGATGGAACTGACCGGGATCTTACGGGCGTACGCTCCGAAAACCTCCTTGATTCCCTTAGTCTCCGTAATGTCGTTCAAGCGGGTCGATGTCCCGTGAGCCTGAATATGCGAGATCTGGTTCTTGCGAAGGCCGGAAGAAGCCATCGCCGACTCCATGCATTCAACCTGGCTCGGCAGGTACGGCGCAACAATGTCGAACGCGTCGTGTGTCTGCCAACTCGAAAGCACCTCCGCATAAACGCGCGCGCTACGTTTCTCGGCGAGACTGGCGCTCTCCAGAACCACGAAACCGCACCCCTCCGAAAGAACCATGCCGCTGCGATTGCGGGTGAAGGGACGCGAGGCTCGCGCCGGCTCGTCATTGAAGTCGCGCGTCAACACGGTAAGCGCATCCCAGACACGAAAATATGCATGAAAGATGGGGCAATCGACTCCTCCAACCAGAATCAGGTCGGCCTTGCCCGAACGGATGTAGAGATCGGCCAGGTCCAGAGCCACGAGCGCCGACGAACAGGCGGCGACGACCGTGTTGCTGATCCGCCGCAGGCCGTAGCGGATCCCGATCTCGCACGCCGCCGCGTTGTACATCGCGCGAGGCACGGTGTTCGGTTTCATGTGAGGCTTCTGGAGGGCATAGAAGCGGTGGTAGGCCTTCTCGGTTGTCTCGACCATCCCGCACCCGGTCCCAAGCATAATGCCCTTGCGCACCGGGAGCTCCGAAAGTCCGTCGAGACCGCTGTCGGCGACCGCCATCTCGGAAGCGATCAGAGAGAGGCGAGCAGCCCTGTCCAGGCGCGATTTGGCCTTCTTGTCCGCACAGAGCAGATCGATCTTGTCGTCGTCTATGAATCCGGCAATCTTCGTGTCGCAGTCGGAAAAATCGAGATGCTCGACGCGCCTCACGCCCGATTTGCCTGCGCGAATGGCCGCGCGGAATTCATCCTTGCCAACTCCGTTCGGGCTAAGGACTCCGATGCCCGTAATCACCGACCTCTCTGTCATACGCCAATCCCCTCATTGTTTTCCTCGAACTGATCGGGAATCACCTTTTGACGCGCCGCCCCCTCAGCCGGGTAAGCGCGAGTGGTCGCCCACTTGCGCCCACCCAAGTTCGAGTCTCGCACATTTTGGGAGGAGAAAACAGTCGCCTGTCCCCCAACTTTGGGCACTAATGACTCAAGATTGGCGCTTCCAGCAGTCTTCAGGTTTTTCCGGGTGCGGTCTGGGCGGAGAAAGCCGTAGGCGACCCGAGCCCAGACCGTGCCGCCACATTCTCTGTCGGAGTCATTTGCCCCAACGATGGATGCGGTCGCGGTGTGTTGTAGTCTATCCTCCATGTTTACCCCATTGTGGTTGAGATAAGTGCTCATTCAATGCATTTGTGCCTTTCTCCGTTTCAGGTTTATGCTCGTCAGGCACCTGATTGCACACTCCACATAATAGAGGCTCCGTCGAAAAAACACGGTTCGAGTCGGACAGATCTGCGCTTCGCCAATGCAACGTCTCTCTCATCTGATTCAAGCCGATGTTGGTTTCGCCCGCGCACCTTGGGGAATGCCTTGCTTTCTTGCTGCTGTCTCTTTGTTACGCCTACGCTATTGTTTCGATCAACGGACGCAGGCTGCGCGATGGGCTGGATCATGACTATGGGGTAAAACCCCCATGCCCGCGCTCTCATAGAAGTCCACCACCGCATCAGGGCGCGACGGGCAACAGCAGCGCCGATGGATGGGTCGGGTCGCGATAGATCAACACCGTGGGCTGGCTGATATTCGGCAGGAAGAACGGGTAATCACGGCTCGCCAGGAACAGCCGGATTCGGCTTCCGGCCGCAAACACGTGGTTGATCGCAAACGGTGAGAACTGGATCAAATGCGGTGTCGCGGGATCAACCGCGGTATCCTTGAACGCCCCGCGCGTGACCAGTTTCACGGTGCCATTCGTTCCGTGCTCCGCAACCTGGACGAAGTAATAGGCATTCTTCTTTCTGGACGAGACGTAGAGTTGATACACGGGATTGCCGATGACCCGCAGATCGGCAACCAAGGGATCGCTATCGAAATGAATCCGCTTGGCGCCGTTGTCGAGTTTGGTGAAGACCCGCGCATCCAGGACGTCCGTGGCGTGGGAATTCAAAATGGCACTCACCGAGATCACTTGGTTGATCGTATGGTCGCTGCTCACACCGATGAGACGCAGCAGGGAATTGAGAAACCGGAAGCCGCTGCTGGTCCGGGGCAGCTTCTTGGGCTTGAGTATGTCGGGACTGGTCTCGGCGAGGGTAATCAAATGGATGAACAGGGTGTTCGTTGTCGTGCCCGGAAGGGGAAACGTGTCGGCCGTCACCAGGGCATTGGTGGACCAGTCTTCCGTCAACTCCGGCGCGAGCGTGACGCGGGGCTCGTTCAAAATCCCGGTATCGTTTGTCTTCAGCCATTGGTCGAACCAGCGCAGCGCCTGAGCGCGCATGTAGAGGGCTTCGGGGTCGGTGATGTCGCTGGAAGCGGGGGGATGGCCGAGGCCACCGATATAGAGCTTGATGAAGGGACTGTTATTCGTCTGGTCGAACAGCGAAATGGCTTGCTCGGCCGGGAATAAATAATCGTGCCAGCCCTGAATCACAAAGGTCGGGACGGTCACGTCTTCCGTATTGAAGATGACGGAACGCCAATCGATGTCGCTTTGGGAATCACCCAGTCGGGTTTTTTGTGGTTGGCCGCCCAGCAGGTCGCCCAGCCAATCAAACATCATGGGTGCATAGTTGGGGTTCTTGACGTCGTAGCCGCTGGCGAACAGTCCCGCCGTAAAGCTCAGCTTAGGCACGTCGTTTGGTGACAGGGCCTGGTACAGGTCGGTCCAGCCGATAATCGGCATCACCGCCGTCAGCCCGGCCACGTGCGTGCGCATCAACTCCCAGGTCAACCCGCCGCCGTACGAGATACCGGTGACGCCGAACCTGCTCTCGCTCGTGACGGGAATGCCTACCGCAGGCGTTGCGCCGATTGTGCCGGTCTGCATCGCGAGGATGATCGTCTTCAGGTCATTGATTTCATTCGGCCCGGCCAGGGACACCTTGCCATCGGAATTACCAAAGCCTCGGAGACTCGGCGCGAGGACTACGTATCCTGCGCTCGCAAAATCCTCGGCGAGCAGGACGGTTTTTGAATACGTTTTGCTCCCGCCAAACCCATGCAACACGATGATGACCGGCGCGGCCGACGTCGCTCCGTCGGGAATGTACACCGTCGCATCCAGTTGGATTTCATTGGTGGTCGTCGCGGTCGTGTCGCCATTGGTCACACCGCTGGCGGCAGCGGGAACCGGAATGAGCGTGCTCTGCGTCGTGAAAGTCCCGCCGTGGGCCGCCAGCAGGGCACAGCAGGAAATAAATAAGAAACATCCGCAGCGTTTCGTGGCGCCGCCGTTTATCTGCATCGTGATCATCATATAATTGTTTTGTCGTCGCGTGTTTGAATTTGTCAACTGGCGGCACGATACGCGACGGATAAATCCTTGCCTATGGGGCAGAACCCTACGTCAGTTGACCTTGCGGTACGGCCACCAAAAGCCAGCCAGATTGCAGGATTCCGATGATCCTTATGTTCGGGGTCAGAAAAAGCGTCCGCAAAAACCAATCTTTCCGACATTCCGTTATAGAATCCGCGCCTTGCGATCACGGATGTGCAGACGACCACGGTGATGGTAATTGTGTACTGAGAACTGGCCTACCGCCGCGCTATTTTCACTTCGAGGGCGGCGGCCGTGCGAAGCAGGTGTTGCAGGAAGCGATCGCCAGATCCGCCACGATACCCGTGTCACTTGGCAAAAATTGGCAAAGCTATCGCTTATTAGTGCCAATCTTTGCCACTTGGTGCAAAGCTGGTGAAGTGAACTTCACACAAGCGAGCGTGGAAGAACTGCGCTTTCCGAAGAGAAATGTGAGACTGCCAAAAGGCCACATTTTGGTTTTCGAGACCAGCCCGTTCAACCACTCTGGCACCCCTCCAATTACTTTGTTGGCAAAGTGTTACGGGGCCGCCAAAATGGCGGCGTTCCGATTTATACCCGAAGATTGCTGGATGGTCAAACTATCGTGGTAAAGGCGGGACGCATCCGAGCGTCAGCATGACAAGCGGGTGTACACGTAGGCAATGATCTCATCCGTCATGGTTCGCACGCCGGCGCTGGAGGCCCACCACCGGTTTGCATCGTAGTCCTGATTCTGGATGGCGATGATGCCGACCTGATAGTGCCTGCCCAGGGCCTTCTCGAAGAGAAGTCGGCTCCGGCGTGAGTGGGGACCAAGGGAGATGACATTGAAATTCGTTTCCGCAACCCCATGCGAGCCCAACCAGTTCTTCAAGGCCAGCGCGGATGCGTAGGTGCGATCCAATCGGACCAAGGGTGCGGGTACCGCTTGGACAGCGTTGGTGTTCAGGCCGAGGCGCAGCAGGGTGGCCGCGCCAAGTTCGGCAAAGGTCCTGTATTCAGACAGCGGCGCACCAACTTCCAACGGTCCCCCGGTCACGAAAATTCGGCTGTAATGGCCGCGCCCGAATTCCGTGATCGTTTCCTGAAGTGCATAATCCGGCAGCCAGCCTTCCACCACCAGCGCGCCGCTGCCGACGGGATCATTGACTGCCAGAAATGGGTAAGCTCCCCGCAGGCTGAACACAACC